>JANLZV010000577.1:0-3741 GCA_031366425.1 Pyrinomonadaceae bacterium
GATCGTGGGAGCGTAGATCGCCGTCGATAGGTCATTGGGATTGGTCACGTGGAAATAGGAGCACGCGGCTTCTGTCAGAGCAGTGGCCGGCCCGCGACCGTCAGTGGCATGGGCGATGGCCCGCAGCGCACGGCGCGAAATCCACGAGCCGCCTCCTTCGTCTCCCGCAATCGGGCCCCAGCCTCCGGCGCATTCACGCCGTCCGCGCGCGTTAATGCCGCAGCAGATCGAGCCGGTGCCCGCGATCACGATCAAACCGGGCTTGCCTTCGGTGGCACCGTAGAGTGCGATGTCGGCATCGCCGACTACGATGACTTCAGCTACCCCGAGGGCGGCGAGCGCGTCACGCATGCGTGCACTCAACGCCGGACGCCGCGCGCCCGCGAGCCCAACCTGCGCGGCCAGCAGATCGGTGCGCCGCACCTGGGCCATCTCGCAGGCCCGGTCGATCGCGTCGCGCACCGCTGCCGCGGCACTCGAGATCCCCACCCGAAGTGGATTGGATGGACCAGCCAGGCCTTCGCCGATAACGCTTGAATTGAAGTCGAGTATTACTGCCTGGGTTTTAGTGCCGCCGCCGTCGACACCCACCACCGCCCGGCGCGGTCCAGCCCGTCGATTTTTGGAAAAGTTCGATGATCCAGGATCAGACGTGATCATAGAGACGGGTGGCGCGCTCTCCGGCGCGGGTTTTCGTGAGCGGGGCGGCAGCGCCGCTTTCCAAAGCACTACAACAGGGAATTTCCCGGTCATTCTAGGTAAGCGCGATTTATAATGGAAACTAAAAGATTTTATTATTACAATAACCCCTCTTGATACAACTGATGGCGGAGCTTCCATGGAAATACGACAACTAAGAGCATTCATTGCGATTGCCGAGTCAGGCACTTTCACGGCCGGCGCCGTGCGCGTTCACATCACCCAGGCTGCGATCAGCATGCAGATTCGGCAGTTAGAAACCGTGCTGGGTGCGCGCCTTTTTGTGCGCGCGCCGCGCAAGGTAATGTTGACTGAGGCGGGCGAGCAGCTGCTCCAACGCGCACGTCACATCCTCCGAGATCACGACGCGGCGCTCGATGAGATCGCGGAACTGGCCGGAGCCGAACGCGGGCGACTGCGCATCGGCAGTGCGTCGGCAATGGTCACCACCGACGTGTTGCCAAAGCTGTTGAAGGAAGTCAGACGCAATCATCCGCGCGCCGAAGTCACCGTCGGATCGGGAACCAGCGAAGCCCTGGTCCAACAAATTCTGTCGGGCGAGATTGATGTGGCGTTTGTTTCCTTGCCGGTAGAGGCGCGCGGGATTAACACCGAGCGTTTGAGCCAGGACCAACTCGTGGCGATTGCTTCGCCGCGACATCACCTCGCCAAACAAAAGACTGTCAGTGCCTACACCCTCGCCGGCGAAAAATTAATTCTCGGCGAACGCGGCGGCAACACCCGGCGCCTAATCGATCTTTTCTTCGCTCAAGCGGGAGTCTCGCTTCACGTCTCAATGGAACTCAGCCGGCTCGCGGCGATTCGGCGAATGGTTGAAGAGGACATGGGCGTGGGGATCGTTCCGCTGCAAACCGTCCGCGAGGAAGTTGAAAAAGGGAGGCTCATCCGCTGGTGGATCGAAGGCGCGCAAATAAATTGGGAGATGGGTCTAGCCAGACTAGCGGGCGGCTA
Organism: Pyrinomonadaceae bacterium; assembly: GCA_031366425.1. Classification (GTDB taxonomy): domain Bacteria; phylum Acidobacteriota; class Blastocatellia; order Pyrinomonadales; family Pyrinomonadaceae; genus PSRF01. The sequence continues at coordinate 1,672 of JANLZV010000577.1, forward strand.
TGAATCCCCGATCGCCCAGACTTTTATCAAGCTGTCACGCGAGCATTTCGCCGCCACGCCCCGCCCCGCCGCCACCAGAAAAGCTCGCCGTCCGGCACTTAAGGAACGCCCGAAAAAATGAACGGCGAGTGCACCACCGAGATCCGTTTGCTAACCTTCCGGGTCCTGACTTAAGGCCTCGATCAACCGGTTGATATCAGCTTCGTTGTTGAAGAAGTGGGTAGCCACTCGAATTCCTTCCGGCTTTTCAGTCACGATTATTTTTTGGTCAGCGAGACGAGCGACTAGCCTCGCTGGATTGTTCGCGCTGACGAGAGTTTCAGCAGAACGCGAACGCTCCTCGCGGAGTGGCGACAGCACTTTCCAGCCGGCAGTCGTCAGCCCGTCAGTAAGATATCTATTCAACGACAAGGCCCGCTCTTCAATCTGCTTCGCGCCAATCCCGGACAGCATCTCCACCGAGGCACCAAGCGCAAACATGCCGGCGAAATGTGGACAGCCAAGTTCGACCCGCGCCGCGGCGTCTTCGCGTAAATCTATCGCCGCATTCCGGCCGGCGTAAGGCTCCTTCACACTCAACCAGCCAATCGCGCGTGGACAAGACTGTTCCTGCAACTCTCGCGAGAGAAATACAAATCCGCTTCCATAGCCCGCCAGCATCCACTTGTGGCCGGTTGAGCAAAGCGCGTCGATCTTCATGCGCTTCACATCGATCTCAAACGCTCCCGCCGATTGTGCGGCGTTTACTACAAATGCATGCTTACCTTTGGTGTTTCCAAGTTCTTCGAGATCGCTGCGAAAACCATTCGAATATTGCACGTGGCTGAGACAGATTACGCCCGTCCGCGAATCCATCGCGCGCCGGATATCTTCCGTCCCCACTTCACCTGCAACAGATTTCACTAGTCGCACTGCGATGCCGCGATGGATCCAGGGAAGTGTGGAAACTGGAAATTCCAAGTCGCAGGAGATCACTTCGCCGCGAGTCTCGAGCGCATCGATGATCGCGTTCATGCCGCTCGAAGTGTTCGTCGTTAACGCGACCTCGTCCGGCTCGGCATTAATAAAGACCGCGACTTTGCGCCGAACCTCTTCGCGTTTCGCGAGCCACTCTTCCCAATGCGTATCACCGTCGTCCCTCATCTGGCGATAGTATTCTGATGCTGCCTCGCTTGTGGCACGCGCAAGTGGGCCGGCGGCAGCGGCGTTTAAGTAAGTGCTGGTCTCCGTCACGGGAAACTGTTTACGAATTTCGTCCCAGTTGATCATGATTTGTAGGCGCGCTCAGGGCTCTGCCATTGCTTCATTTGGGAGCTTCAAACCACACCATGGCCAACGGTGGCAGCGTAATCAAAGCCGAGTACTCAAACCCGTGCGTCGGCAACTCTTCGGCAGTGATCGTTTTCACTGTGCCAAAACCGCCGCCGCAATATTCTCGTGAGTCCGTATTCAAGAGTTGCTTGTACCTCCCTGCTCGCGGCAACCCGAGCCGGTGACCTTCGCGCACGAGCGGCGAAAAGTTTCCCACACAAATCAATTCTTTTCCGGTCGAAGGCGAACGACGAATGAAAGACACCACGTTGTCGCGCGCATTGTCCGCGTCAATCCACTGAAACCCGGCGGGCTCGCCGTCAGCTTCCCACAATGCCGGCTGCTTCAAATAGAGTTTATTGAGATTCCTAACCAGTGCTTGTAAACCCGCATGCGCCGGTTTCTCTAACAAGTGCCAGTCGAGGCTTTCTTCTTCATTCCACTCGCGCCACTGGCCAAACTCGCCGCCCATGAATAGCATTTTCTTGCCGGGGTGGGCCCACATGTAACCGAACAGCGCGCGAAGATTCGCCAGCTTTTGCCATTCCTCGCCCGGCATCTTGTTGAGCAACGATCCTTTTATGTGGACCACTTCGTCGTGTGACAACGGGAGGATAAAGTTTTCACTCCACGCATAAATCAATCCGAAGGTTAGGGCGTTGTGATTGCCGCCGCGGAAAAGTGGATCGGTTTGAAAGTATTTAAGCGTGTCGTGCATCCAGCCCATGTTCCACTTCAAATCAAAGCCAAGTCCCCCGG
>JANLZV010000168.1:0-3198 GCA_031366425.1 Pyrinomonadaceae bacterium
ATCAGCGAAGGCTTTCCCGACGACGGTATGCCCGCCTTTAAAGGGAAACTGACCGCCGACGAGATCAAGGCTGTCGTAAAACACGTCCGTAGTCTGCAAGGCAAGTAAATCCGGCTCGGGATTTGCAAATACTTAGGGCAACACCTAAAATCAACCCTTAATATGCACCCGTAGCTCAGCTGGATAGAGTATCTGACTTCGAATCAGAGGGTCGCAGGTTCGAGTCCTGCCGGGTGCACCAAACCTTCTGCCAGACTTCCCAACCACCGCAACTCACGAATGGTTGGTGCTTTCTAAAACAAACTGATTCATTCGATCGCGCAGTTCATCTCCGGTTGATCGACCGGTACGAAAGTCATGGGCGAGGTCGTGGCGCATGATCGAGGTTGAGGCGCGTCGGTCCCGCAAGAGTTCACGCTCCGGCGGCACCCTCAGCGAGCCGGCGCTGTTTAAGCGGAACGTATTCACGCGTCCGATGTCCCAGGTAGATTTGGCGCGGACGCGCGATCTTCTGGTCCGGATCCTCCAGCAGCTCAACCCATTGCGCCAACCAGCCCGAAGTGCGCGGAATCGCGAACATCACCGGAAACATATCCACCGGCAAACCCATAGCTTTGTAGATAATTCCGGAATAGAAATCCACATTCGGATAGAGGCGGCGCTTGACGAAATATTCATCCTCGAGCGCGATCCGCTCAAGTTCGAGCGCGATTTTCAGCATTGGATCTTTGCCGGTAACTTCAAAAACTTCGTCGGCCACCTGCTTGATGATGCGCGCGCGCGGATCGTAGTTTTTGTAAACGCGGTGACCGAAGCCCATCAAACGAAACTCACCTGCCTTCACGCGTTTGATGTAGTCCGGAACGTGATCTACTGATCCGATCTCCTTCAACATCCGCAGCACCATTTCATTCGCACCGCCGTGCAGTGGCCCATAAAGCGCCGCGGCTGCCCCCGCGAGGGACGAAAACGGATCAGTGTGTGCACTGCCGATACTTCGCATCGCGTTTGTACTGCAGTTCTGTTCATGATCGGCGTGCAGAATAAAAAGTACGCTCAGCGCGCGTTCGAGCACGGGGTTGGGTTTGTATTTCAACTCCGTCGTCTTGAACATCATGTTCAGAAAATTGCCTTCGTAGCTGAGATCGTTGTCGGGATAGGAATATTGCATTCCGATCCGGTGACGGTAGGCGAAGGCAGCAATGGTCGGTACCTTTGCGATCAGCCGGTAAATTTGTTTGCGGCGACACTCGATATCGAAGATTTCCTTTGCATCCGGGTAAAAAGTGGAAAGAGCGCCGAGGGTGGCCTCAAACATTCCCATGGGGTGGGCGTTGTAATGGAAACCATCAATGACCTTCTTGATGCTTTCATTGATGAAGGTATGATGAGTGATGTTGTGCGTCCAGGCCGTTAACTCCGCTTCATTGGGCAGCTCGCCATTGAGCAGAAGATAAGCCACTTCGAGATACGAACTCTGTTCGGCAAGCTGATCAATTGGATAACCGCGATACTCAAGAATGCCTGCGTCACCATCGATGAACGTAATTTTGCTCTTACACGAGGCCGTGTTCATAAACGCGGGATCGTAAGTCATCAAACCGAAATCATCGTCCGAAGTCTTGATCTGCCGCAGGTCCATCGCCTTGATGGTCTCGTTTTCAATCGGAACCTCATACTGCTTTCCAGTGCGGTTGTCTGTGATAGTTAAGGTGTTCGCGCTCATTGCCGTAGAAGTCTCCTGGCTGTTATTGCTGGACATCCTCAGACTAACTCCGACGCAAGCAACTAATCAAACGGGGCACAAGCCGAGTAAATATTCACATCTCTGTAGTTAGGCGTATACAATGCGCCCCGCCCGGATTTGCGGGCTGCCACGCCAGCTTCAATCCCGGCAAGTCAACTTCAAAGGAGAGCTTCGCCCCCATGAACACGAAGAAATTAATCCTGACGATCATCGTCGTATTTATCGCAGCCAACCTGACCGGATTTTTGATCCACGCAGTTTTGCTGGCGCCGGATTATATGGCGATTAAGGAACACTATCGCCCCGAGGGACAGGAGAAGATGCTCTTCATCAATCTGGCCTATCTGGCGTTTGCGATCGGGTCGGTTTGGATTTATGCGAAAGGCGTCGAATCGAAGCCGTGGCTTGCTCAGGGTGTGCGGTTTGGGATTGCCGTGTGGTTAATTCTGGCGGTGCCTTCATTCTGCATTGCCTATGCCGTCCAGCCGGTTCCGACGATGCTGATGGTGAAGCAGATTGCGTTTGAAGGCGTTGACAAAATATTGTTGGGATTAATTACCGCTGCGCTGTACCGGCCGTGAGGAGCTGATTGTAGGGGCAGGGCTCGTCCCTGCCCTTTGTCCGAAAAATACGAAACGGGCAGAGACGAGCCCTGCCACTACAAATTGTCGCTCGAGCTACTTCACATCCACCAGCTCGAGGTCGAAGAGCAGCGTCGAGTTTCCCGGAATATCGGGCGGCTTGCCCTGTGGCCCATATCCGAGGGCCGCGGGAATAACCAGCTTTCGCCGGCCGCCAACTTTCATAGTTGTAAGTCCTTCATCCCAGCCCTTAATCATAGGCGTGACGCCAAACTTGAATTGCATGGGTGTCCCGCGATCGCGCGAGCTGTCGAATTTGGTTCCGTTCTGCAACGTGCCAGTGTAGTGGACTGAAAGGGTCTGACCCTTTTGAGGCGTCGCGCCAGTACCCACGACAGTATCTGTGTACTTCAAGCCGGAGGCAGTTGTTACCTCCGTCCCACTCGACCCTCCGCGTTTACTAATGAGATAAGCGATTGCACTCGCGGCGATAACGAGTACCACGATGATCGCAATCACTCGAGCCCGACGATTGCGCCCCGAGGGAGGTTGTGATTTCCCGGCGGGATACATACCCTTCGGACGCTTTTTGGCCTTCCCGATTTTTCGATGTCTACTTTGCGGCAAGTGTTCGATTCTCCTGTTGATTGATTGCGGGCTCTACTTTATAGCCCGCCTAATAGCCGGTCAATTGATCGCGAGCTCAGGAATGGGAAGCGACTCAAGGGCATCCCCGCAAAATCCAGAAATCTAATTGCCTGACGATCTTTTCGGAGAGATAACTTGAGGGTTTGGATTCCACACTTCAATGATAAACTCTCCGCCTTGTCACTAAGCTGTAAATTCCGGCCGGTCGCGGACTGGCCCGCG
>JANLZV010000177.1:0-11878 GCA_031366425.1 Pyrinomonadaceae bacterium
GCGCGTTCTTCGTCTCAACGTATCCTGCCGGCACGTCAAACAAGGCCGCATCGAGCGGCTCGCGCGACAGGTCAACCACTTCCCTGCTGCTGGTAAAAGCAATTGACCCGTCTGGTCCATACATGGTGGTAGTTTCAGAAAGCGCATAACCAGTTCGGCCCCCGCCCTTCCGGTTGAAACTGACGCGATCCCGGCACCCGCCTGAAGCAGAATAAATCCCGCCCATCTGCGCCGCGCCAATGTCGCAGCTGAGTCCAAAAGCCAGATCGATATACCACCCGTCCATTTCCATTCGTTGCTGAATTGGGCTGCACGCATCCGGCGAAGACTCGATCGAAATCGTGGTCTTGATGTGACGCGCCTGGAAGCCAAACATTTCCTTCCGTTCGCCGGTATCAACGACGGTGGTGTTATAGGTAATTACTCCGCCGCGTCGCGCGGGCTCCGACGCCGCTCGTGCTGAGGCGCCACCGTTGGCAGTCGCATCAACTGTTTCCATCGGAGTGATGACATACTTTCTAGTCGTATCACTCATTTGAATAGTTCGCTTCAGATCGCATTGGGTGAGGTTGATAATGTCCACCCCATGACCACTTTTTGTTTCGGTGCGTTCGCGGGAACCCTTGAGCATGGTAGTTGTTTCCATGTTCTGGCCCATCGTCGACATGCGATACCGGATCATCAAGTCGGTGGCCTTCGGGCTCGGCGCCGGCGTGCGACTGCGTGGGAGCTGCGCCGCCAACTCGACACCTGAAATTGCTAACAGGGCAAACACGCCCAATAAACTTAATCCCCAAACCCTTTTGCTCATGATCACTCTCCTGGTTATCAAACCCTCAGCGCGGCGTTGTAAAAGGCTTTCCAGCCTTCAACAAATAACGCGTAAGAATTGCGCGAATGGGATCATTATCAATCCCGAGCTTTTCGCAAAACTTCCGTGGCCCGATCCAGAGCGTCAACGATTCGCTCGAGTGCCTCGCGAGCGTTGGTCGTGTTGCGATCGTCAAGCCCCTGACGAAAATCAGGGAGCGGTTGGGCCGCATAACCGGTATAGGTTCCCGGTGCGTAGATCTGATGCGTGTACCAAACGCGGCCGCGCAGACCTCGCGCGTCGGTCAGGCTCCGCTCCACGCCGATCAACGCGTCATTCAGACGTCGAAGCCTGGCCGTGTTTGAGTTGTTTTCAGCAATCGCGTCCTGTCGTGCTTTTTCGAAGCGCGCCGCCTCTTCTGCAAACTTTCGCAGCGCTTCCTTCATCGGCTTCTCGTCGAATCCATTTGCCAGGTTTCGCGAACGCGCAGTCTTCATGCTCTCGTCAAAAAATTCGCTAATTCTGGTTGCGTAATCGCGGTAATCGAGCGGCAGGCCTTCAGCATTAGCCAGGCGCATCGCCACAGTTCCCCAAAGGCGCGCCGCCGTCACATGGTAAACAAAGGTCGGATCGCCGAAGTGGCTCATCCAGTAAAACGAGTCGTAAGCGGAATGGTAGACGCCGTAAGCGCCGCCGAAACCCATGTCGCTCGAGGGAATGCCCAAGTGCTGCAGAAACGGAGTGAAGTCAGATCCGGAACCAAGCGAACCAATGCGGGCTTCGGGAATCGTCTCAATGTTCAGCTCCGGATTCGCAGTTAATTGATCTGCGCGCGTCTTGTCCTGCCAGGCTTGATAAACCGACTTGCCGGACTTCGGATCGGGAATGTCGCGCGTCACGCCGCGAATCAGTTTCCACATCGACGGCACTGCCGAGGCTCCAAAGTCCGCACCCGAAACGGCCGAGTCCATGTTCAGATAAACGACTGCTTTCTGTTTCAACTCGTCAGCGTTTTCCTCGGCCCATTCAGTAGACCCCAGGAGGCCATACTCCTCACCGTCCCAACTGCATAGCACAATCGAGCGCCGCGGCTTCCAACCGCTTCGCAGAAGTTGTCCAAACCCGCGCGCGGCCTCGAGCATCGCGGTTGTGCCGCTATTTGGATCGACCGCACCGAAGACCCAGGCGTCGCGATGATTACCCATGATCACCCAGCGGTCCTTCTCTTCGTTACCCTCGATGCGCGCGATCACGTTCCAGATTTTTCGCACCTGATAATCCATCAGCGTTTTCAAGTGGACCCGCACTGCTTCGGTGCCGCCTACGTGATATGAAAACGGCAGGCCTCCTTGAAACCCGTCGGGCCGGATGGATCCTTCGAGCGGCTCCAAAAGTTGTCTCGCATCGCCGTAAGAAATTGGCTGGACCGGAATGCGGGTTAGCGTGGTGACTTCTTCGGGCTTAAGCCGCGGTACTCCCGGCACCGATGGCCTGCCGGGCGTGAGCGGATCACCAGGCGCCTTGAAAAGATATTGAACCGAGCCTCGCTGCGCCGAACTCGACGGGCGCCATGGTCCCTTTGGAAAGACGTCGCCATGCGCGTAACCGTCGTCGGCCGGGTCAGAGTAGATGATCAACCCGATCGCACCGCTATCTTCCGCTACCTTCGCCTTCACCCCGCGGAACGAGTTTCCGTATCGCGCGATGACGATCTTTCCTTTTACGTCCACTCCCAGTTTCTTGAGCGCCGCATAATCAGGCGGCAGACCGTAATTGACATAGACGAGTGGCGCGGTCACATCGCCGCTCGGACTGTAGCCATTGAAGAGTGGAATGATTTTGGCATTTGAAGACGATGGATCCGCGGGGGTGACCGCCTCTTTCAACGGCAAACGCAGACGACGCTGCGGCGTGATGAGTTCGACGATGCCAGGCTGCTTTGGATAATTCAGCCATACGTCGTACTCCTTTAACTCCGCGGGAATACCGTAGCTTCGAATCTGGTCGCGGACGTAAATCGCGGTCGCGTAGTCTTCCTTCGTTCCGGCCACATGCGGCTCGGCGGTCAGACGGCGGAGGTGTTCACGAGCGGAGTCCGGAGCCGGCACGCTCCGAAACTCCTCCTCCCATCGGCGCTCGTTCACCGACGCTTCGGTTGTGAAGCCATCGATGGCAGCATTCAGCGCTGTTTGGGATCTAGTTGAACGAAGGTTTGCGCCGGTCACCAATAATGCGCAAACGAGGAAGAAAGTAAGAGCGCGATTCATTCTCAATTGGTCGTCTCCTCAGAATTTATCTAACTACGGTGTCAATAGCGGGTAAAGTTCAGTGATTGGATAGTACCATCACCGACCGCTGAAACTAAGAATTGAGTTTTTAGCATGACCAATTATTGACTTGCCGAAGCGATCATCGTATCGTTCCCGCCTACAAGAATTCCAGACGCTGAAAACGCGTCACAAATCAACCGGGTTACGACACCCTAATCTTTTGATTTTCAGAATGCACTCCTGATCTTTGTTTCGCACCGCAAACGCAGTCGGTTTTGTGAAAATCTGACTGCAAGTTCAATTAAACCTAACGTCCGCTGGAGGTATTGATTAATGAAGAAGTCTCTCCTGTTCTGTCTAGTTGTAATTTTGCTTTCTGCATTCTCGCAAGTCTTTGCACAAGATGGGCCACCCGCGAAGGTTTTATTAGTTCGCGAAGACATCAAGCCGGGCATGATGGGCACCCATAACAAACATTCGGCCAATTACGCCGGCATCTTTCGCAAACTGCGAACCACGAATTATCGCTTCGCGCTGTTGCCTGTCGCGGGCAGCGAAAACGAGGTCTTGTATATCAATCCGCTCGAATCTTTCGCGCAGTTGGAAAGTACCGTTGCGGACACTGACAAGAAAATGTCGAGCTTAACCGGCAGCATGAAAGCCGAATCGGACCGATTGGACAAGGAAGCTTCAATCCTGCACAACGGCATGCGCGACATGCTTGGGATATTGCGGCCTGAGTTGAGCTTTAACCCCGGCGTGGATATTTCGAAGATGCGATACTTCTCGGTCACAACTGTGCGAATTCGGCCCGGACAAGATGCTCAATATGCTGAGTATATTCAAAAAATATTGAACGTTGCCCGCCAAAAAGCAAAAGCCGACAATCTGCATCTGGCCGCGTTCCAGATTATTTCGGGGACGCAAGCGGGAACGTACATGTTTTTCCGGCCCATGAAGTCACTGGCGGAAATGGATGATCCGATTGCGACGAGAGTGCGCGCGGCGATGGGCGACGACATGAAAAAGGACGCCGACAAAGCCGCCGCGGATTCGATCATGTCGAGTGAAGCCAACACCTACTGGATATCGGCTGACATGAGTTACGTACCGGCAGACATGGCCAACCGTGACCCCACGTTTTGGAATCCAAAACCAGCGACGATGACACCAAGACCAAAGGGGAAGACCGCTAACTGATAGAGATGCGGTCATCGCGTCCTGGGAAATAAGAGCAGTTTATTTTCCTTGAAACGGCGGCTCTGCCGATCTTGTGAATCGACAGAGCTGCCAGTTTCTCTGAACAGTTAAGCCGATGAAACCACACCGAGGCGTTCCTATTCTTGTATTCGGCATCCTGGGTCTCGTGGTCTGCCCCTTCCTCGGCGTCGGAGCATGGGTGATGGGCACCAAGGATCTGGAGGACATGGCCAACGGGCGCATGGACCCGAGCGGAAAAGATTTGACTACCGCAGGTCGAATCTGCGGCATCGTTGGCACAGGGCTCCTCGCGCTTCAGCTGCTGATAATGATGGTGGCGGTAATTGGGATGGGGATCTTCGCCCGGTGAGACCGGCAACACGCCAGTGAATGATTAATCGTGCCGCAACGCTCTCACCGGATCGATGCGGGCCGCGCGCGCGGCCGGATAAAGAGCTGCCAGGACTGAAACCACCAGCGCAAAAAGAATCGCACTTGCCGAAAGCCAGGGCGGCAGCGAAAAGAAGTCCACGAAAGAAGCGCCCTGCGGCTTTAGGACAAAACGGTAGGCCAACCGGTTGGCAATTGCATCCACTCCCCACGCCGCGAGCGTTCCCAGAATTCCCCCGGTCAAGCCAATCACGGCCGCTTCAACAAAAAAGATCAACTTGATCTCGCGGTCTTCCGCGCCAATAGCTTTCATAATTCCGATCTCGCGCGTGCGTTCGAGAATCGACATGATCATTGTATTGGCTATTCCAAACGAGGCCACCAGTAAGGAAATTCCACCGAGCAAACCAAGCACCGAATCGAGGATTAGAAAAACTGTGCGCAGTTGGTCTAGTTCGTCAACGATCGAAAAGCTACCGAATCCGAGTTCAGTCAAACGCTGGCGCACGGCCGTAAGCGCAACCGGATCGTCAACGCGCACAACTGCCGAGAAGTAGCCTTCATTATCGCCGGCTCCCAATTGTCCGCTTTGCCGGGCGAGGGCGAGGGCCAGCTCTCCCATTGGGTTACGATGATCGATGGTCCACTGACGCGCCGCGCGCAGCGGCGCATAGACGGAAGCGCCGCTCATTAAACCAATCCGCCCGCCCTGTCCCGCGCCTTCTTTGGGCTTGCTGTTCAAGACGCCGCTGATGCGAAAGGTGTGGGCCACAATCTGATCGCTGCCCGCATTTCGCTCGCCCGTCTGATTGTCATCTTCCAGGGGAATGCCGAAAAAGTTTGCTCCCCCTGAGTCTTCGTCGTCTTCGTCGTCGGCAGACTTACTAACAGCCGCGCGATCGCTCGTCTGCTTTTCACTAGCCGGCGCGAGAAACTCAATCGTCTGTCCCACCGCGTCCTGCGCTTTTGCAAAACCAAAAGTTTCCGCGGAAGCGTCGTCAATGATCACTTCGTCCGCATCGGGCCGGCTGATCATTTGACCCGCCAGGAAATTCTTGAATCGCGACGATGCGTTAGGCACCGACACGCCGTTAACGCTTAAGGGAACCACGCGACCGTTAGCTCGGATGAAAGTGGTAAAGCTGATGTCGGGTTCGGCGTACGCCACGCCCGGAATCGCCGCAATCTCAGTAATCGCCGCATCGTCGAGAATTCGGGTTGGACTTTTGTCTGGACGGAAGCCGCCGCCACGACGTTCGCCAGGGGTGTCGTCTCGCTTCAACTTCGGATCCACGCCGGCGATGGCCATGGAAACAACGTTCTTGCCGAATACCCTGACCTCATTGAACAGATCGAGCGCGCGAAACCGGGAGAGCATGTTTCGCTGCAGCCCCAGGCCAAACGAGACCATCGTTACGATCACACCGACGCCGACTATCACGCCCATCGTCGTCAGGAAGAAACGCAGTTTCGCCTGCCGCAGATTTCGTAACGCTAAATGAAGAATGTCGAGAAAACTCATAGTTAAAATACGTGTCGCACTGCTGCCGCCGTCCAATCGCCGAGGCTCATCGAAACCACGTCAGCGCCCGCGGCCCGCAACTCAGCCTCGCTGACCGTGTTTGTAATTCCCAACGTGTGCATGCCTGCTGCCTTAGCCGATTCAATTCCCGGTGGTGAATCTTCAATCGCCAGACATTCGCTCGCGAGTAACGGCAATTGACGTTGCGTTTGCCGCTTCGCATTTAGTTTTCTCAAACCGGCGCGATAACAATCAGGCGCCGGCTTGCAAACGTTCACATCTTCCGAGCTGACAATCGTCGCAAACAATTTCCGCAGTTGAGCGCGATCAAGAACGTAGTCAATCTCGCTCGGCGTTGCCATGCTCACAATTCCCAGGGGGAAGTGTGCTGCGGTTGTCTTCAGAAAGGTGACGACTCCGTGAAACAGCGGCAGCTCGTTTTCCATCATCTGGCGATGGCGAATCCCCTTGGCGGCGAGCACGGCCTGCAAGACCTCGTCGGTTAGTTGCTTCATCCCGCGTTTAAACGCATGACGAACAAAACCTTTATCATCGAGTCCCAACGCGCTGTAATAGTCGGCTTCGGAGAGATCGATGCCGTGGTCCCTAAGCACGTCTTTGTAAGCCTGCATTTGGAGCGGTTCGTCATCAATAATGACGCCGATGAAATCAAAAAAGATTGCTTGAATCATGAATTAGTTTCGAGTTTGGAGTTTCGAGTTTCGAGTGTTCAAATCGAAGCCGCGTTCAAATCAATTCGACTTAACTTGAGACTTGGAACTGGAAACTTGAAACTCTCCGATGCGGGCATTCTGCTCATCGAAGAGTTTAGGCAGTCGTTCACTTTCCAAAACATCGAGCCGCCGCAGCACCTCGGCCAGCGACAGTTCATTCTTGAGATTTACGCGGTAATCGAGGTCGGCCCGCAGTCGATCTTTTTCACCCTGCCGGTTCTGCGACATCATGATTATCGGGGCCTGCATGCCGGCAATCACCGCCAACAACAAATTCAAGATTTGAAACGGCGCCGGATCGAATCCCTTCGCCACCGCATAAGTATTAAACGCAATCCAGACGACGATAAGGGCCATCGACACACCGATAAATTTCCAACTTCCACCAAACTCCGCGATCATATCGGCCGCGCGATCGGCCATCGTCGCACGCTTCCGCTCCTCTTCGTTGGCGTTGCGCGAAACTCTTGAACGTATCAGTTCGTCAGTGCGGCGCAGCCTGTCGGTGAGTGCACCAAGCATGCCGAGGGCCACATCGGGATTCGATCTAACAAAGGCGAGAAAATCCGGGCGGGCCAAAACTGCAAAGCGGGCGTCCTGAATAACGCGGGCGTCAGCTGATCTTTGGCGGCCATCGATCAATGACATCTCGCCGAAAAAATCGCCCTGGGCAATTTCCGCCAAAGTTATCTCATGACGATCTTCGTCGGTGATGCTAATCCTCACTTTGCCGCGCTCGATCAGATACATCGCGTTTCCGGTATCGCCCTTGTGAAACACCTGGGTGTCGCCGAGCACGTCTTTGAACGTGAGCAAATTGCGCAACTCTACAGCCGCGTCGTCGCTCAGCGACGAAAATAGCGGCACCGAACGCAACGCCTCCAAAGTCATTTCGGTGTTATTGCTCTTCATAATTTTCTCTGCAATGTAACCCAAGCTGTGCGATCTTGCTGACACTCCTTACGCGCTACGAACTAATCTTCCTTCCCTACAATTTTTCCGTCCTTCATCAGAATGATCCGGTCCGCGAAGCTACTCGCAAGTTCTCGATCGTGTGTGACCATTAAGATCGTCAATGAATCGCGAGTCACCATTTCACGCAATAACTCTAACAACTCATTGGCCCTCGTCGAGTCAAGATTTCCGGTGGGTTCATCCGCGAGTAGGACCTTCGGATTGTTCGCGAGGGCACGAGCGATCGCCACGCGCTGCTGTTCGCCACCGGAGAGCTCCGCCGGTCGATGCGTTAATCGATCCGACAGACCTACGCGATTAAGGAGGTCCTGGGCCCGCTGCCGGCGTTGCACGCCGCGCAGTCCGCCAAATGCGAGCGCCAACCCGATATTTTCTTCGGCGCTCATCGTCGGAATCAGATTGAAATTTTGAAAAATCATTCCCACCGAATAACGACGATAGCGGGCCATCTCTTTTTTGGTGAACGGGCCAAGGGGTTTGTCGTTGAAATAGACGTCGCCGGTAGATGGATGGTCCAACCCGCCAACCATATTCAGCAGCGTGCTTTTACCCGATCCTGAAGTTCCCTGAATCGCGACAAACTGTCCCTCGGTAATCGACAACGAAACGTTGTCGAGCGCAGTGACGCTCGACGTGCCCATTTGATAAACCTTTGATACTGCCCGCGCTTCAAGAAGTGCTGTCATGATTTAACCCGGCAACCCAGACTCATGTTTCTTTTTCGCTGACTGCACCCGCCATAGCTCAAACTGCTCCTGGTCGAAGCCCTTCAACTCATGTTGAAACGGCGTCGCACTAAAGCCTTCCGATTCAAGCAGCTCACGCACTTCCGGGTCGTCATAGAGTGCACGAGAGATTATCACGTCGTTGCCGGTTGAAAGGCTTTCGAGCCGGGCTGCCAGGTTCACGGTGGATCCAAAATAATCCAGTCGATCGTTTAGCGTCACCGCGATGCAAGGCCCGCTATGAATGCCGGCCTTCAAGGTCAGCGGCGCCACACCCTCCGCTGGCGAAGCTAACATTTCCTGCGCAGACAACATCGCCTCAAGCGCCGAGGCCGGACGGCGAAAGACTGCCATCACCGCATCTCCGATCGTTTTCACGAGAGCCCCATCCTGCTCGGCGATCAATTTCTTCAATACGTCGAAATGGTTCATGACGCGCCCGAAGGCAGTGGCATCGCCAATCTCGCGGTAGAGCTGGGTCGAACTTTTCAGATCGGTGAACAGCACGGTCAGGGTCCCCACTGAGAATTGTTCGCCGCGCCGGATCGCTTCCGAAGAAAACAGATCGCGAAAGATTTGCAGCGCGGTCACTTCGGCAGCAGTTGCAGCTTGATCGCTCCAGGCCAAACGCTCAAGGATGAACAGCTGTTCAGCCTCAGTTTCGTTTTTCAGAGTCACCGACGATTGCGGCGCGATTACGAGATCGTTGCTGGCCCAACCGCGTTCAGAAACTGCGATCACGCCCGAACTCGCAGCTTCAGTCGAGACCCTGACCGGAAGTTCGCCGGACAGTTCCAGCGCGCGCATGCGATAGTTCCCGATTTCGAGCGGCAGATCCAACACGCGCTCGGTATTAGGCGGCAATAGCTGCTGAGCCACCACGTGCGGAGTCCGCTGCGGGCTGCCCATGCAATAGTCTTTCACGTCGAGTCGGCGGATTGAATCGTTTGGACGAAACGTAAGTTCGACAAAGCGATCGAAGTTGACGGTGAAATCGATGCGGCAGGTATCGCAGTGCGCCGAAGTGTCCAGGTCCGCCAAAGACCCGCCACCGCCCTGCGAACCGCGGCACAGCGGACATAAAAGGTCCCACTGCAAATCCAAAATTCCAACGCGCGTAGCGCGCAGACAGGCTTCGAGCACACTCCGCCGCGACACTTCCCATTCGTCCGCTAGTTGATAAGGCTTGATTCGCGCGAGTGCAAAGTCGTCAGCCTGCTGCACAAAGTTGACCAGACGATCGACCACGTCCGGATCGCCAGCATCGGATTTTAGTTTCCCGGCCGCCGCAGCTAGTCGTCTATTGACCGCGTCATCAAGTGTCGGCGCCAAGGCGGGTTCGGTTGCTGCGGCCGGTCTTCCCTGGGCTAACTCATCGTATTTTTGGAACGCATTCAGAAATTTACGCGACGCCGAAAATCGAATCTGCCATGGAATAACTACGAAGCCGAGCACAGACTTTGGCCGGGCCCAGACTTCGTAAACAAAGCGAGTGCCGCCGTCGGGTTTTGCCTGCAGCACTGCCAACGCGCGCAACTCGTCGATTGGTCCTTTGCTGTAGGCGCGCGACACGCCGAAGCGAGTGGGCCGCACCCATTCGAAAGGTTGTTCTTCCCACTGCAGCGGCATTCCAAAAATCGATAACGCCGCGCGCCGGCGGGCGTTGCGCAGTCGTTGCCTGCCGGTTTGAATTTCTAGCGCCGGCACATTTGTGTCGCGATTGAACCGGTTGGTATCAGACACAAACGGCCATAAATTTTCCGGCGAGGCTTTTAGATCGTACTCCCAACGGTAATGGAATTCGCGGTAGGGCATAAAGGGAGAAAGCAGAAGACAGAATTCAGAAGACAGAAGACAGGAGACAGGAGACAGGAGAAAGAAGGCAAATGCAGAAGGCCGAAGGCAGAGGACAAAAGTTAGCGTTTGATGGATCCGAGCCCAGCGGTCGTTACAAACGGCAAATGAACTAACGGGCCTCGCAATTGAAAAGCTTATGAACTAGAAGGCCTCGCTGAAAGACTGATTGCCTAACTTCCGTTTTCTCTCATCAAGCTTCTCACTTCTAACTCCTGCTCCTGCCTTCTGCCTCCTGTCTCCTGCCTACTGTCTTCTGTCTCCTGCTTTCAGACTTCTTTGTATTCCGAATCCACATCTTCCGTCGACGAAGCCACGCGGTAGTTGCGCGACTGGATCTGCTTTGTGATTAGCAAATCGTCTTTGGTCTTGAGCAGGTCAGCGCGGTTGTAAACTGAGAGCTCGAAGTTGTATCCATGAGTGATCGCATCCTTCGGACAGGCTTCCACGCAGTATCCGCAAAAAATGCAGCGACCATAATCGATGTTATAGACTTCCGCGTAACGCTCATCTACTCCAATGCGCTCATCGGGCAGGCGAGGATCATCCTTTGCGATAATGTAAATGCAGTCGGAAGGACAAGCGGCCGCGCATAGAAAACAGGCAACGCATTTTTCCCGTCCCAGTTCGTCAACGTGCAAAAGGTGTTGCCCGCGATAACGCGGCTGCATCGTCACCGGTTCCTCTGGATACTGCACGGTCCACTTCCGTTTGGGGATGTAGGAAAGAGTCACACTCATTCCCTGGATGATCGCTTTGGTTGATTCAATTACATCGCCAATTATTGACATGACACTCCTGCCTCAATTATTCCGCCGGCTTCACCACTGAGCTTACAGCTTGCCAGCGATCGTCTCGCCACACAAACTTGTCGGTAAACGCAAAAGCGAGCGGCGCAACTTCGCCTTGCTCGTTTTTGGCTTCAAGCCTCAAAACCCCGGTTAGCGACGCCCGTGCGCCTCTCAGACTAACCTTCAGATCGTCAAACTCCCATTTCTGAATCACCGTGTCGCGTTCGATGGTTCTCAGGTATTCAGCCTTACCCTGAGTTTTTCCGTCGGCGGCAGTGCTCACGTAATCGTCACCTAAAATCCGCTCCAACTTTTTCTTGTCGGCGTTGATGTTTGCAACTGTCCATTCGTGCTCTAGATCCGTCAACGCCGCCAACACCTCCGACTCATCGGTGGGCGGGGGCGTCAGTTGCCAATCTGAATTGTCGTTGGCGTTCAGATTCGCCGGTTCCGGGCTCGCATTCGCGTTGAGATTCGAATTCGTACTTTCGCGGATAACGTTTGCCTTGTTCGTGTTCTGGCCCGGTTTCTTTATTTTCGGATAGAGGAGCTTTGCGGTAACTATCAACCCGACGATCGTGATCAATAGCAGAGCCAAACACCCTA
>JANLZV010000204.1:0-5159 GCA_031366425.1 Pyrinomonadaceae bacterium
GGTTGATAGCGATGTCAGGCGCACCGCTTCACCGCCGCCAATCACATCAAGCAAGTAGATCTGTGCTACTTCATCGCCTTCGCGTTTCGCGGAAAAAGCAATTCGGCGACTGTCAGGACTCCACGCAACTCCTGATTCACCACTCTTGCTCGAAGTTAAGCGTCGCGCCGACGCACTGCCGTCCGCCGGGACAATCCACAAATCGGAGATCTGGTCCTTGTCGTCGTACGCTGGTTCGACTAAAGAGAAAACAACCCACTTCCCATCAGGACTCGGATTTGGCGCGCCTACCCGCTTAAGCAACCACATCGTTTCGTGGGACAACGGAACTTTGCCGGCGCTGGTTTGGCCATTGACCCGCGCTGACGAGTTGAACAGCACACCGCAGGTGGCCAGCGCGAGCGTGAAAACCACTTGGAGAAATTTTGTACCAGTCGCAAAACTAACGGGCATCTCTACACTCCTTGAGGGAAGCTTTAAATTTCAGTAGTTCGTCAGGATCTCATTCGGCGCAAAGCCCATCTGGGCCAGGCGTCCGCGCGTCTGTTCCATCATTTCCGGCGAGCCACAGATAAGCGCCACTGGGGAAGACAGACTCGGCAGCACGTGGTCCAGTAAAGATTGCACGTAGCCGGTTGGGCCTGACCAATCGTGGCCGTCAGGCATCGAAACCACTTGCCGCAATTCGACACCCGCATCCTGCCAGAGACTTGTCTCGTCACGAAAACAAAAATCATCGGGCGTGCGCGCGCCATAGAGCACTACGAGCTGGCCAAACTCGTCTTTGCGTTTCAAGACATGACGCAAGGCCGATCGCAAGGGAGCTACGCCAGTACCCATCGCTACGAAGATCAAGTCTTTACCACCTTGCTCGTCGAGTGCGAAACCGTTTCCGATCACCTCGAGCAAATTAATTTTCGAGCCCGCCTCCATCTCGAAGATGAGTCGACTCGCACCTGCTTTTTGTTTCACCAGCACTTCCAAATCCGGATCTTCCGGCGCACTCGCAAACGCAAAATAAGCAGGAGCTTCCCCGGTCACTTCCAATACGGCAACCTGGCCGGGAACAAAAGCGACGCCGTGAGATCCGTTGGCGCCTTCAGGCATGAGATCGAAGGAACGCACTTCGCGAGCTTGTTCGCGAACGCTAGTAATTATCAGTGAACGCAATGCTGGGGTCTCTCCCTGTTTATTTTGAGCGCCGCCGAGTCTACCAAAGATCGACTTAGAATCCGCCATCCCGGTGTTACAATGCCGCTGCTTCCCAGTCGCAAAAGGAAAACCCTCGGGGTTTGCTTCACACCGGAAGGCTAAAGGAATGTTCACCAGATCATCATTCGCCCGAAGCGCCGTCGCGAGCATCGCGATCTCCATCGTTGCGAGCATCGCGATCTTCTTTGCACTCGGGATGCTAACCACTGCCGCGGCCCAATCAGGCCGGCGCGCGAAGCCTGCGCCCAAACCAATCATAGTTCCCGAGGCCGAGCCCGAGCCAACCCCAACCGCATCGGCAGAAAAAGTGAAACCTGCGTTTCGAGTTGTGGTGGGAATGGACAAATACGATAGCTTCGGCAGCGTGTCATTAAACACTTACGGCGGCGTGCGACGTTCCTGTGCGCAACGCCTCCGTGAACCTGGATGGATCGCCGCGGAAGAAGCGTCGAAACCAATGTCGCGCAGCGAAGCAGTCAGCCGCGCCAAAACTGAAAAGGATTCGTATGTCGTCTGGCTCCGACTCCGTGAAGATCAGATGAGTGGCAATCAACCAGGAACCGCTAACAACGCGTTTGTCGAGTATGCGATGTTTGCTCCAGGCACTGGAAAGGTAGTCACCTCGGGCTCAACCTATCCCTCGCGGGGGAACAAGAACATCATCCTGGGCCCAACCACAACGGGAATGGATGGCAACAATAATTTGAACAAGGCCGCGCGCGACGCTGCAGATCGCATGCTGGAAAAACTTCGAATGCGTCTGCCGCAACCCTGATCAGGAATGCCCGACGCCGTTTTCCGGCTCCGCGTAAAGCGCGTCGATTAGGTCGTGATATTTTTCATCAACTACGCGGCGCTTCACTTTCAAGGTCGGCGTGAGTTCCCCGCCTTCGATCGTCAACTCATTTTCCAGCAAAGCTAATTTCTTCACCCGCTCATACTTAGCCAGGTCGGGCGTTAACCCGGCGATCTGTCGTTGAAAGAGATCCACGATGCGTGGGTGCTTGCAAAGCTCCGCGCGGCCCGAGGCCTTGATTCCTTTGAGTTGAGCGTAAGATTCCACCCGCTCCCAATCAGGCACGATCAACGCGGCGGGAAACTTCCGGCCGTTTCCGATCAAGACCACTTGATTGACGAAGCGCGAACCCTTGATCAACTGCTCAAGCGGTTGCGGAGCGATATACTTCCCGCCTGACGTCTTAAAGAGCTCCTTCTTCCGATCGGTGATTCGCAGGAAACCATTCGCGTCGATCGTTCCGATGTCGCCGGTCTTAAACCAGCCGTCGTCAGTAAATACCGCTCGCGTTTCTTCCGGTTTGTTGTAGTAGCCCTGCATGATGTTTGGACCGCGAGTTTCTATTTCGCCGTCAGCTGCAATTCGCACCTCAACATTGCTGATCGGTTTGCCGACTGTTCCCACGCGATTGTCGTCCGCGAGTCCGGCAGTGATTACCGGCGACGTTTCAGTCAACCCATAACCCTGCACGATCGGCAGCCCGGCGCCGATGTAAATCAAGGCCAGTTCTTCGGGCAACGCCGCGCCGCCAGAGACCAGCAGCCGAATCCGTCCGCCCAGCGCGGCCCGCATTTTCGAAAAAATTAACCGGTCCGCAACTTTATGCTGCAAACGAAGGAGTGCGGGAATTCGCTGATGACTCACTTCAAGCTTCGCGTAGGATTTGCCAACCTCGACTGCCCAGTTAAGAATGCTGACGTTGAGCCGGCCCTTCTCCGCAGTCTTTTCTTTCACGCGCGCAAAAATCTTCTCAAAAATTCGCGGCACGCCCACAAAGATCGTCGGTTTCACTTCGCGCAGGTTGATCCCGATCGCTTCGAGCGACTCGCCAAAGTAGATCGCCATGCCGTGGAAGAGATACATGTACATCGCCATGCGCTCCAACACATGTGACAAAGGCAAAACCGAGAGCGCGCTGTCTTCATTGCCAAACTCGAGATGCCCTGATGAATCGACCAGATTTGAAACCAGGTTTGCGTGCGTGAGCATTACGCCTTTCGGTTCCCCAGTCGTACCCGAAGTGTAGATGATCGTGGCTAAGTCGCCCGGAGTGATCTCGTCGGCTAGTTGGGAAATCAGATCCGCTGGTTGCGTTTCCAATTCACTGCCCAGCTCCTCCAGTCGCGCGAGAGACGTTCCCTGGGCCAACCCTTCAAGCATCGGCGAGCTCTCGAAGAAAACGAATTGCTCCAACGCGGGACACTCAGCCAGTACGTCGCGAACTTGAAGAAATTTTTCCTCGTTCGCAAATACGAGCACCCGCGCGCCCGAGTCACGCAAGATGTAGCGAACCTGAGTTGGGGTCAGCGTGGGATATATAGGGACGTCGACCGCGGCGGCAAACATGCAACCAGCGTCCGTTAGGGTCCACTCGGGCCGGCTCTCGGAAAGAATGGCCACCCGATCTCCGCGGCGAACTCCTAGCGAATGCAGACCACCTGCAATTCGGCGAGCGCGCTTTAGCACCTCATCTGAAGAAATGGAAATCCAACGGCCGTCGCGCTTGTAGCTGATTGCGTCCGAGCGTTGATGAGCGCGGGTTACGTACTCAAACAGTTCTGCGAGGGTCGCGGGTTCGTCTTTGGTCACCGGGCGGCGAGCAGGCGCGTCTGTCTGCCCGTCCAATAGAGTGGGCGACGTCAAATTCACTTGGCCGTCACTCCATTCAGGAAAATGTCGAGCACTTGATCAGCCATGGGCGGTAGTTTGTAACGGCGTTTTGAAAGAATCCAATTCGTCGCCATCTCGTCCAAAGCCCCAAAAAGCATCTTTGCCACCACCTTTGCGTTTAGATCCGCGCGAAACAATCCGGCAGCCTGTCCCTCTTCAATTGTGGAACGGATTAGTTTCAGATACTCGGCAAAACCAGCCGCGGAAAATTCTTCCATGAATTTTGTCGAGCCGCGAAGCTCCACCTGGAACACGACCGCGAGATTGCGATCAGCCCCCAAACGATCAAGGTGCATGTGAGCAATCGTGCGCAACCGCTCGCGAGGATCTTCTACGTTTTGCAAGCGCTGGCGGCCGTCAGCAATCGCGTCGGCCATGTTGCGATCGAAGATTGAATGCAGGATGTCTTCTTTGCTTTTGAAATAAAGATAAACGGTGCCGTCAGCCACTCCCGCCTCGCGTGCAATGTCCGCCACCTTCGAATTGAAATATCCATTATGTGCGAAGACGCTGATCGCGGCACGCAGAATCGCTTCGCGCTTGTCAGCGACTACCGGCCGATCCGTGTTTAGTGAACGAACTGAAGGCATTTTGCAGTTTAGTGTTTTGCAGACTACGGTTTACTCTTTAGGCACTGAATGAACAGCCACTCATTCTCGCGCTTAGCGTAACGTTTGTCTCACGGTTCCGCAATCCACTTACGTGAAGGGTCGAGCGGTGAAGAGCGAGCGTGAAGCGAGTTAGCCCAGAGACGCCTAACAGAAAAGAAATGGCGGAGGGGACAGGACTCGAACCTGCATAGCCTTTCGGCCGGCGGTTTTCAAGACCGCTGCACTACCAATTATGCGACCCCTCCGCAGCTGGCGACTGCGAACTATAACTTAGAGGCGGGAGCCGGCTCAACTTTGAATCAGGACGGACTACAAACTCAACTAATACTCTTCAAGAACAAATGCGGTGATCAACTCCCCCCGACTCAGCCGACGTCGCCGGAGGAGTTTTTGCCAATGCTAAGTCGTGATTATTTTCGCTTCTTTTGCGGTCTGAGCGATTGGCAGAGGCCTGAACCCGGATCGCAGTTCTCGCCGTCGCAATCAGAATCAAACGTGCAGGGGCATCCATCTGCTCTTGGATTGGCAGTACACGTATCAGTAGTGGATCCGGCCTGCGCTGCGGCTGGCGCGGAGATCGAAACAATCAAAGGCAGCGCAAGTGCGGCCGAGAGGCCCAGATTTTGAATCAACCGCCGGCGCGAAAGGCG
>JANLZV010000239.1:0-2788 GCA_031366425.1 Pyrinomonadaceae bacterium
AAGAAGGACGGCAAGTTGGCGGCAGTGTCAATGCCTGCAAAGTTAACGAGGCTGAAACGCGCGTGGTGCTGCGTCTTGGAACTCTGGGTGTAGTCGATGTTTTCCACGAAGTAGTTCTGCTTCGTGAAACTCGGTGCCGCAAAACTCACGCCGCCGATGGGGATGCCGATGGTCTGTCCCGCAGGGCAAATGTTGTTACTGCGTGCCACCAAACAAAAGCTCAACGTACTGGTCTGCGTCGCGGCGACCGGTACGAACTGGTTGAAGATGGCGAGATTTCGCCCCGACAAGCCCGGCAGCGTGTTCAGGGTGGCGAAGCCAGCCGCCGTCGGCGTGGTAATGCCGCCCGGCGATCCGGCGCTGCCGGTCTGGAGTCGCTCGTAGGCCGTGAAGAAGAACAACCTGTCTTTACCGCTGTAGTATCCTGGGCCACCCTCGCCGAATCGCGGCAAGGGAAGGGGGCCACCGAGGTTGCCGCCAAAGCGACCGAAGTCGGAGCGGGGGAAGAAATCCTCTATCCTACCGGCTACCCGCTCGCGTATGACGCCAGCGTCTTTCTGTGAGGTGTCGAGCGCGTTCAGATACCGGTTACGGAGAAATCCGTAGACGGTGCCGTGAAGTTCGTTCGATCCGCTCTTCGTGACAGTGATAAATTGTCCGCCATTGGAGCGGCTGAACTCGGCGGAAAACTGATTCTGCAACAAAGAGAACTCAGAGACGACTTCGGGCGAGACATAAATCTGTGGCCCAGTCACTGACTTGTCGTTGTTGTCAACTCCGTCCACAACGAAATTGTTATTGCGGGGGCGCTGCCCACCGACTGAACCGCCGGAGCCGACGCCGACGCCGCCCGAACTCGACACGTTCGGCGCAATGAGTGCGAGATTGTTGACGCCCGATCCGACGCTGGTTTGGGCCAATTCAACAACCTGTCGCTCGCTGAAGTTTCTCGATAGGTTGGTTGTCGTAGTGTCAACCAGTTCCGCGCCGCCGGCGGTGACTTCGACCGATTCGCCGACCCCACCGAGGGTCAATTGCGCGGGCAAGTCAGTGGTTTGGTTCAACTGCACGCGCACTTCGTTGAGCGTCAGGGTCTTAAAGCTCGACGCTTCAACGTTGATGCTGTAGTCGTCGCCCGCCAGCAAGTTGTTAAATTGGTACTCGCCTTCGTCGCTGGACTGTGTGGTAGTAGCGTTATTGGTCGATTTCTTCGTAATCGTGACCTTCGCATTTGGTACGACCGCGCCGTTCGGGTCGGTCACGACGCCGCGCACGTTACCGGTTGTAACTTGCGCGTGCGCGGACATAACGCATGCGAGGATGACCAAAGCGATGCTCAGTGCCTGCGTCAATCTATGTGATGTATTCATGGAAATCTCCTGAGATCAGATGAGTTAGCTGGATGCTATTAATATTGCAGCGGCAACTCTTATGCCTGCGCGCGATTGTAGTGATATATCTGCTTTGTTGAATGATAAGTGAGCGATTCCGGGCGATTTTCAGCGCGGGTTGATTGGCTACCACAAGCAAAATATCCACCAATCTATAATTACGTATTCAAAAAAATGAATACCAGGAGATACTTGAAAGGCGGCTTCAAAACGCTCCGCTGAAGAAAATTCCTGCCGATGAGAGTACCGCTGATGTTCGACTGAGACTTGATGCTTTAGCTCTGAGAGTAAATAGGCAGTGTCGTAACTATCGATTGAATGAAGTAAAGAGTTCGAGAAGCCATACGCTTCAGGTTTTCGCAAGGCGGTTCCAGCCATTTTATCCAATAACATGGATTGAATTCTCTAGGATTTTGTAATCACGGTTGCGTCTAATGGGGTTAACAGAGTTGGATAATGGCTTCCGAATATTGGTAAACCACAGTGTTCCCACAATTACAGTTATGAGGAAACTTGGTCTTTCCGCGTTGGTACTTGAATTGCTCCATGCGTCGGTCTGGATAATTCCGGAATTCTAAGATGACCCCACATTAGGTTGAGCCGCAAACGCAAGCACTACGGAACACCCAACCAAGTGCTTCTGAATTTGTTCAGACAGTGTCTTGAACCTAATTACTTTTACCAAGGAGCGAAATATGACCGACAGGCTTAAGTTTTTGCCGTCCATCCTCGCCCTTCTTCTCTGCTTCAGCGCCATCGCGCTCGGACAAGAGACGACGGGTTCGATTGAGGGCACGATTAAGGATATCCAAGGCGGTGTTGTGCCCGGAGTCGCCGTCACGGTGACTAGCAGAGGCCGGACCGAAGGCGCGCGCAGCGACGCCACCATCGGCTTCACCCGCACGGTGACGACGGACGACAACGGATTCTACCGCATCCAGCAGGTGCCCCCAGGCTTCTACACAGTCACGACCGCCGCGACCTCGGGCTTCGGTGCCGCGGTCAACAACAACGTCGAGGTCGTGCTTGGGAAGAGTACCCCGGTGAATGTCGCGCTTCAGGCGGGCAGCATCGAGAATACCGTTGACGTGACGGCGGGCGATGTCGCCATCGACCCGACCGACAACAAAATTCAAACAAACATCACTTCGCAAGTCGCTGAGTTGCTACCGAAGGGCACCAATATCAACAGCTTGTTCAAGGTCTCCCCGGCAACTCGCCAAGAGCCTCTCTCCGGCGGTTTCCAGATTGACGGCGCTTCGGGTTCGGAAAATGTTTTCGTTATCGACGGTCAGGAAGTTACTAACTTCCGAACCGGAACCTTAAATGGCAACAATAATATTCCAACCCAGTTTGTTCAGGAAGTACAGGTGAAATCAAGCGGTTTCGGGGCTGAA
>JANLZV010000269.1:0-4773 GCA_031366425.1 Pyrinomonadaceae bacterium
ATTGAGTACATGCCGGGTATTGTAAGGCATACCCGAAGAACGCGGATAAACGAATGAGGCCCATATGCTTCGAACTCGGCAGTGCCAACAAAACAAAAGCAAGACGAGCAGTGTCGCTCATCTTGCTTCCGCGTAGGCTAATTGAATACTTACCTACTCCATTTGCCTCACTTCTTATCCAGCACGAAGTTGTAGCTGATTGCCCCTGACACTTTCACTGGTTCGCCGTTGAGGGTCGTCGGGCGGAAACGCGCTTTAGTTGCGGCCTGCTCTGATGCTGCATGCAACGCTTCCGGGCCGCTCTTGGCCTTTGCGTAAACCACGTGTCCTTCGCCGTCAATGACAATCGTCACAACGACTGTTCCCTGAATGCTTTGTTGCCTGGCTTCATCCGGATAGCCGGGTTGCGGCGCTTCGATCAATCCACCTTTTTCAACCTTGTCTTTATCACCCTTTTCTTTATCTTTGTCCTTCGACTTCGATTTAGACTTTTCCTTCGTGGGAGGCACTGGGGCTGCCGCGGGCACCGGCGGCGTTGAAGGAGACGCAGCGGTGGGAGCTGACGGAGTAGGCGCAACCGCTGTGGCGGCGACATCAGCCGGCTGCGCAATAGGGGCAGGTTGGGCCGGCTGCACGGGCGATGAAGGCGGTGCCGGTGGCGGAGGCGGCTGCGGAGCCGCGGGAGGTTTCACCTTCTCTTTGTTTTTCCTGTCAGTCTGAGGGGTGCTGGCCTCAAAGACTTCGTCGTTCGACGCGACAATTGCCTCGGGTCCGATAGCGCTGACGAGATTGTTGGCTGCATAGCTGCGTGCATACACTCCCGCCATCGCCATCAATACAAATGCAAATCCCACTAACGATCCGGCTACCAGACGGTGCCACGGCGTGGTGATTCGTCTCGAATGATTTATCGACATGATGTTTTCAATCCTCCTTCGTAAATTAGATCCGCTACCAGCGCCGGTCACTCCGGCCACTCGCCAGCCGAGAGAAAAGCGCACTACCTTGAGAATGCTGGATGCGTAGCTCTCAGCCGCTCCGTGAAAGCGCAACACTTCTTCGTCGCAAGCGAGCTCGCGCTCATCGAACAGTTTGGCGCTGATGAACCAAACGAGCGGATGAAACCAAAGTGCTGCGCACATCATCATTTGGAGATTGCCGATCAGATTGTCGCGTCTCTGAATATGAATGAGCTCGTGCAGCATAATCGCCTCGAGTTCATCATCATCCAGTTGATCGGCGATCGTCCCAGGCATCAGCACGACGGGCTTCCAAACACGGCAAACGGCCGGTTCGGTTTGGTGCGGCGAGATAACGAGAGTGACCTTGCCGCTGTAGCCAACCAATTGCCCGGCGCGTTCTAAGGCTTGCCATTCACGTCCGTGCGTCTGCGTTCGTCCTTCATTTAGCGCGGCAAAGAATTTCCGGCGGCGCGTAAACCAAACTGACAGGAACGCGAGCGAACCGGTCAACCAAATTACCGCTGCTGCACAGTAGAGCTCGTTGTGGCGCTGTGCGTTAGTGGCAAATATGGTTACCTGGTAGTTGTTTGCAATCGCAGAGATCGGTTCCGTAATTCCCTGGATCAAAGTTCCGTTCTGGTAAATCTGTGCGAATGAAAATGCGGAGGCGTCGAGCCCGAGCTGGGCCGCGAGGTAAACCACGAAGGCGACCGGTAACGCGAACTTCGCTGAGACGAGCAACCAAAGTGTGTGACGCCGGCGCGCCGGGGCTTGACGGAGCACTAAGGAAGCAGCCAGGAGAATTAGCGCGAACAGCGTGGACTGCCATAGGTGGTCGGCAATGCTCGGCCACCACGAACTCAGTTCCGACCCCAGCCATTCATGAACCTTCGTCATCGCGGGTTCCTCCCGCGTTTCTGTTCGGCTTTCTGTGGAGCGGAGGTGGTGGCGCTTTTCTTTTCCGAAGCGATATCTGCGAGCGTGACTTCAAGTTCACGGATGTCCTCGAGCGTCAGCTGTCCTGTCTCGACCAGTTGGGCCATTAGCATTCGGGGTGAACCCCCGAAGACGTGAAGCAGCTCATCGATCAAGCGACCGTGAGCGGCTTTGCGCGTGACGATGGCCTCAAAGATCAGGGCATTACCGATCTTCCTCGTGCGACGCACGGCGCCCTTTTCTTCGAGCCGGTAGATGATGGTTTGGACGGTGGTATAGGCCGGACGCTTGCGCTTGGGGAGATGTTCCTGAACCTCCCGCACGGAGGCAGCGCCCAGCGTCCACATTGCGCCCATTATTTCCAACTCCAGCTTGGTTAGTTTCATGCGATCTCCCCTCGGCGGTTAGCTCCGGAATCAAACATTACTACGGTTGAGGGTGACGCTACTACAGCTGTGGTTGAGATGTCAATCCCAAAAACACATGTGGAGGTCTGGTTGCGGCGACTCGTCACTGCGCAAAAAAAAGCCGCCGATCGGAATACGATCAGCGGCCTTATTTGGAAAACAGACAGACTTGATTTAGCTAGTCTTTTGCGAAGCGCGACTCTTCAGAAACTTCCAGCCAAGCGGTAGAGCCGCGGCTGCCAGCAGGATCTTTACGATGTCGCCGGGAATAAATTTCAACACAGTCAGCTGAAATGCAGCCGCCGCCGGAGTATGTGTGACGAGCGCAAACCAGGCCCAACCGCTGACCATGATTAGGACCGAACCGACGGCCATCGCCACGACCGCAGTCAGGAAACGCTTGTCCCAACCGTTTTCAGCGAATG
Source organism: Pyrinomonadaceae bacterium (assembly GCA_031366425.1). Classification (GTDB taxonomy): domain Bacteria; phylum Acidobacteriota; class Blastocatellia; order Pyrinomonadales; family Pyrinomonadaceae; genus PSRF01. Next base: position 2,731 of record JANLZV010000269.1, read on the forward strand.
CTCCGGTGATAAATGCTGCCGCCGGAAACGCGACGAGGTAACCGCCAGTTGGTCCAATCAGGTGCAGGAAGCCGCCGTGGCCGCCGTAGAAGAATGGCAGTCCACACACTCCCTCGACCAGGTAGACAATCATCACCATCGAACCCATTCGCGATCCCAGCAAGGCCCCGGTCAGCAACACGGCGAAGCTTTGGCCAGTGATAGGAACCGGGCCGATGGGAATTACCACCTGGGCTGACAAAGCCACCAGCAAACTAAACGCGACGACAATGGAAACCGTGCGCGTCCAGTCAAGCGGATAGAGCGCGGCGCCGACGAGCGTATCGGCTGAAATTGATGGTTGTTGATAGGTAGTGTCCATGTTGTCCAGTTCCAGGTGTTGAGTCTTGAGTTTCGCGTTAATGATAACTCGAAACTCAAAACTCGCAACCTTTAGTCGGTCGAGCCGTCGCGATCCCTTGGCGGCAAGGGTTGCGGGTTAAGGGAGACCTGATCAGCATTTCCCAGGCCTGCGGGCGGGAGAGGCTGCGGATTCAGCGAAACTGTGTCGCCCGGTCGCAGAATTCCCGGCGGCTCCGGTTGCGGATTAAGCGACACCAGATCACCTGGCTGCAAATTTCCAATTCGCATCTTGTGAAACGACCGCCATACAAAAACGGTTGAAGCCAGGAAAAAGAGCGCCGCCAGCAGGTGGCTGATCATTGGCCCATTCTCACCGAATTGACCTTGCGGATCGCCGATGGATACCGCAAGTTCCACCGCCAGCAACCCAAACAAGGTGGTGAACTTGATTACCGGATTGAGCGCGACAGACGACGTGTCTTTGAAAGGATCACCAACCGTATCGCCCACCACTGCCGCGTCGTGTAACGCGGTGCCCTTCTGTTTCAGGTCCACTTCCACGACCTTCTTGGCATTGTCCCAGGCACCGCCTGCGTTGGCCATAAAGATTGCCTGGTAGAGACCGAAAATGGCGATCGAGATCAAGTAGCCGATGAAAAAGAATGGCTCGACAAACGCAAACGCGAGCGTGGAAAAGAAGATCGTCAGGAAGATATTGAACATGCCTTTCTGCGCATATTGCGTGCAGATTTCAACTACCTTCTTGCTGTCTTCCACCGACGCTTTTTCAACGCCGTCCAGCTTGATGTTCGCTTTGATAAACTCCACCGCGCGATAGGCGCCGGTCGTGACTGCCTGAATCGAAGCACCCGTGAACCAGTAGATTACCGCGCCGCCCGAAATTAGGCCGAGGACAAACGGAGCGTGCAGGAGCGACAGGTTTTGCGTGTTGGTGGTGAGCCCGTTGGTGAGCGTCATCATGATCGAAAAGATCATGGTGGTGGCTCCGACGACGGCCGTACCAATCAACACGGGTTTCGCGGTGGCTTTGAAAGTATTGCCGGCGCCATCATTTTCTTCGAGCAGATGTTTGGCGCGCGCAAAGTTGACGGTCATGCCAAAGTCGCGCTTAACCTCGGCTTCGACATTGGGGACCTGTTCGATCAGCGAGAGTTCATAGACGGACTGCGCGTTGTCTGTAACTGGTCCATAGGAGTCAACCGCGATGGTGACCGGGCCCATTCCCAGGAAGCCGAAAGCCACGAGACCAAAAGCAAACACCGGAGCGGCGACCATCAGAGATTCGAGGCCCATGGTGCTGAAGTAATAGGCGATCGACATCAGTCCGACGATGCTAATTCCGAGCCAGTAAGCCGAGAAGTTTCCGGCCACCAGACCCGACAGGATATTTAAAGATGGCCCGCCTTCGCGCGAAGAAGTAACCACCTCTTGAACGTGGAGCGACTCGGTCGACGTAAAGACCTTGACGAGTTCCGGAATGATCGCGCCGGCGAGTGTGCCGCAGGAAATGATCACCGAGAGCTTCCACCAGAGACTCGGGTCGTTGCCCAGAGTCGGAATTGTCAGATAAGAGGTGATGAAAGTTACGACGACGGAAAGAATCGAAGTGATCCAAACCAACGAAGTGAGCGGCGATTCAAAGTTCATCTTGTCGGCGTTGCGGAACCGCGACTTCGCGAT
>JANLZV010000273.1:0-5547 GCA_031366425.1 Pyrinomonadaceae bacterium
GGTTGACGCGACGAAACGACCGCGCGCGCTCCGGGTTCTCTGAGTCCTTGATCGATCAAGCTCGAAATCCTGGCGGCGACGGCGGCATCAGCAAAAGGCGCAAGTTGCGCGGCTTCATCATCGGCCCGGCGCGGCTTGATATCAGCGAGTCTTTCGGCGAGCGCCTGGCTGATCTCCTCTGCATGCGCGGTTACCCAAATGCCCGAAGCGTTGATGCACGATCGTCCGCCGTTATCAGAGATCGAGCGCACCATTATGTCGAGATAGTTTTCCCAGTCGTCGATGCAGTCTTCGCCGATCACGATCTTGCTGTAGCCTGGGCCATGGACCTCAACGCGGGCATCATTGGCCCAAACACCGACCGAAGACACGTCGCCGAAGATCATTCCGCGTCCGCAACTGCGGAGAATCTCGCCGGCGCCTGCGTGGTCCGTCGGATAAAAACTGAATGCCTCGCGTGGCGCGCCCGCTTTGATAAACGCCTGAATAATTCTATAAGGACTCCAGGGTTCAGCGCTGCCGGGCTTGAGCACTAGAGGAATCTTGAGCGGCACGGAAGGAATCCAGAGCGAGTGAACGCCGGGTGAATTGCTCGGCAAGACTACCCCCAGCGATTCGGTGCGCGGATAAAAACTGAGGGCCCGGCCTTCCACCTCGCCAAACCCGCGATCGAGTATTTCCCAATCGATTTTTCTGGTCAGGCCGTCAAGCACACTGCCAGCTTCCGCCATCACGCCATGGATCTTGGCCATGTTGCGGCGCGCCAACACGTGCGGCATACCGGTAGTTGCGGAAATTTGGCGAACATAGTCTTCGGGAGTTTGGGTGTCATCGCCTAACGCGAGGGTTCCGTTGAGAAAGTGATCGGCGGCGCGGCGGCAAATTTCGAGCAGGTCAACAGTGGAAAAAGCCGCGAGCTCTTGCCGCGCGATAGTCTGATTGCGGAGATCGCGTCGAATCAAGCCAGCATTTGCCTGGCTGATTTCGACGAAGAGTTCGCGGGTTTGGTGATGCGGCACGCGTGCAACGTCGAGACTCCGATAGGGTTCACCGTGTCTCAGAATTGGAATATGAAGCATGGAGAATTCCGATACTGATAGAACCTAATAAACGCCTTCGACGACGTTGGCCTGCAATTTCGAAAATGGACGCACGTTGCGCACGCCGTCCCAGGGGTAGAGCTCGCAAGGCGGTTCTCGTTCGGCTTCGTCACGTTCGAGAAAACGCGGCATGAAGAATTCTTTCGTCAACGTAGTCAACCGCACCCGACCGGTCTGGCCATAGTCCACAACTCTGTCCGGATTGTCCGGATCAACCACCTCAATCATCGCGCGCGGGAGCGGCGGATAATAAATGACCGCGAAATTATCTTCCTCGCGGCGTGGTTTATGGACCGCCAGCCCCATCAGCGTGTTTCCGTAAGTGGGTGCAAAGTAAGCGCCTTCAAGCAACTCTTCGACGGCAAAACGATGAAACTGTGGCGTCATCTCGGTGCCGCCACAGAAGACGCCGGTGATTCCGAGTTTTTTCAGTGAGACCTTTTCGCAAAGCGCCTCCAACAGTTTTGGCGTGGTAAACAGGCAGCGGATGTTGTCGTGAGCGCGCAACAGCGTCAGCCCTTGCTCGATCACGTGTTGCTTATAAGCTTCCGCCATCTGCGGTTGGCCCATCTTAAGCAGCTTGATGACCCAACGCGGGTCGAGATCAATCATGAAACAAATGCCGGCCCGAAACTGGGCGAGGTGTTCGACCGCCAGCCGGAGCCGGCGTGGACCAGTTGGGCCAAGCGAGAGCCAGTCAGAACCTTTGGGGAAGAATTCATCGGGCAGCGTCGGGCTAAACGCTTCATAGTCCAACCGAAAATCTTCGATATTGATCCGAGACTTTGGAACCCCAGTGCTGCCTCCGGTCTCGAAGGTGTAGACCGGTCGATTCTGGTAACCGCGGGGCACCCAACGCCGCACTGGTCCACCGCGCAACCATTCATCCTGAAAAGGACCAAGCCGCGCGAGGTCGTCATAATTCTGGATCTCTTTACGAGGATCCCAGTCGAGCTTACTGGCGTAGTCCAACCAGAAGGGACAGCCGGTGTCCGGATCGAAGTGCCATTGCACCACCTCGCGGACCCAGGCATCGAGCGACTCGCGTGATTGCTGGATATTGGTTGCTAACGGAGCTTCAGCGGTAGACATTTTGCAGACAAACCCTCACGAATTGATCGGCTCAGACTTAAACTAAGCAAACGTAAAAACTCCAAAGAAGGTTTTAGATAATAACCTATGAAGGAGGAGAGACGGTCAAATTAACTCAGGTGCGATTGAACGCACCGCCCGCAATCGAATCAATGAAGAGATCTTAACAATTTTCGCGAATGCCGCGGAACTGCGAAATGCGCAAAACGCGTTCGGCAAAAAGCCTTCGATTGACAGCGAGTTTCCCATACGAGTAGATTTCGCGCGCCTTTGCAACTAACTCGATGGCGCTTAGCGCCGGTTGAGGTCAAGCTTGGGAGTTTTTTCGGCCGCGACTGCGCATTGTCAGACCATGCCTGCGAACCAAGAACAGACTGCTGCCGCAAAGTTTGAGGCGCTCCTCTTTTATTCTGTCCTGGGCGTGATATTCCTGGCGGCAATTCCTTATGGCTCAGTCGAGCCATGGTGGAAGGCGCTCTTCCAGTGTGTAATCTTTGCGCTCGCTGGGGCCTCGCTGATTTCGCGCGAATTTGGCCTTGAGAGTAGAGAGTTAAGCGTCGATTTTCGCCGGGTGCTCATTGCCGCCAGCGCGCTTGTAGCGTTTTCGTTAATTCAGACCGTCCCTCTGTTCAGCTCCACTCTTGCCGGTTTGGGAGAAGTCAGGAAGAGCTTGAGCGCCGACGCCTTTCAAACTTCGTTGTTCGCGCTACACATTACGGCGCTGGGTTTGTTGGGTTGGCTGCTCGTGGTCCATACGAATAGCCGCCTCCGACTACGGCGTGTGGTCTACGTGATTGTCGCGATTGGAGCGCTCAGTGCGATCTTTGGAATCTGGCGCGGCGCGGCCCAGCGCGAGATTGGTTTTTTGCTTCCTTACCTTCGCCCACGCCTGGGCTATGCGCAGTTTATCAACTCCAACCATTTTGCTTACCTGATGGAAATGGCGCTCGGACTAGCGCTCGGCATAGTCGTTTGTCGAGGTGTGGCCGCGAAGCGATCCGCAATTTATCTGATCGCGGCGGTGCCGATGTGGGTGGCCCTCGTGTTGGCGAATTCTCGCGGTGGAATTTTCAGTCTCCTTTGCCAGGTAATTTTTCTCGCTCTGTTGCTCGGCATCGATAACCACAAAGAAGATGGCCGACGAAAAGAAAACAGTAGGCTAACCCACTGGGGCCGGATGATCGCTATTCGCGTAGTCCTGATCACCGCGTTGCTTGCGGCAGCGGTTGCGACTGTTGTTTTTGTCGGTGGCGATCCTTTGGCCGGACGTCTGGAAACCTCCTCAATCGAGTTGGATCGGCGCAGCGCCGACACGCGCACCTTGCGCCAAAGCATTTGGCGAACGACATGGGAAATGATCAAGGACCACCCGATCGCCGGCGTTGGTTTCGGTGGTTACGCTACCGCAATCCCGAAATATCACCTGGCTTCGGGAGAGACTACGCCACAGGAAGCGCACAACGACTATCTGGAGCTGTTAGCGAGCGGGGGACTGATCGGGCTCGGCATCGGCGCATGGTTGGCCGCGAGTTTCGTGCTCGGCCTGCGAAGTCAACTCCAGTCAACTCGACGCGGCGCCGGAGATCGTTTTTTACGATCGGCAAAAGTCGGCGCCCTCGCGGGAATCCTCACCGTTGGTATTCACAGCCTGGTAGATTTTGGCCTGCACATTCCCGCCAACGCCTTTATCTTCACTGCGTTAGTCTCAATCATCTTCATTGAGCCTGAGGATCCATAAGCGTCAAACGGATCCGCAAAATAGAAATGATTGACCCCTTCTGGGCTGGCACCTATACTAAAGGCCGCCGAGATGGGCCAGCGCGCTCGACCCGGTGCCGTTACTTGATCAGGACGACCCACCCGATGAACCCCAAGTCAAAACGCATTGCCAGCGTGCTTTCCCTGTTCATGATGTTTTGCGTTTCACAGGTTTATGTCGCCGTCAGCTTTGCCGGAGCTGAATCTCAGACGACAGCCGCGCAAGGTGAGGCTCTCAGCGGTATTTTGACGACCGTTGGCAACAAGCCGATCACAGTCAACACGGCAGCTGCGATCACGGGAACGACAATTCTCTCTGGCGCAACGATTGAAACGCCTCAGGGCGTCGGTGCCAGCATCAGTCTCGGTAGCCTCGGATCACTCGAAATGGAACAGGACGCGAAAGTGGTGCTCACTTTCCAGGCGAAAAAGATTGACGTGCTGTTAATCAAGGGTTGCGTGACCCTCCGCGCTACAAAGGGTACCGTCGGCAAAATCGAAACGTCCAAAGCAGTCGTCGGCAAAACCGACGAGAAGGCTGATGGGATCCTCCGAGTTTGCCATCCGGATTCGGTGCGACTGGCGGCAGCCGGCGTGGCGGTAGGCGGATTAGGCAAACTTGCAACTCTCGCGATCATTGCGGGTCCAGCTGCGGCGATCATCCCAGTTATCACTCCGGGAGATAACCCGAGCAGCATACTTCCTTGAGAGGATTCAACCTGAAACGAATTTACCTTGAGGCGTGCCCGCATGGAGCACGCCTCTTTCTTTGCCGGATCGGGAGCAGCCAATGATCGAGTCGCGCCTCAAGACTTCAACGCACTCGCGACTTCGATTTGTACGCGCCACAAGCTTGGCTGGGATTCTGCTTTTTCTGATCTGGACCAGTGCCAGCGCGGGCATCGCCGGTCTATTTGCCGCTTATGCTGCCCGCACCGGGGAACTAAGTGCGGCCGACACCGCGACTAGCCTTAGTTCAAGAGATGCCCAGCCACATCTGGTCCGCGGCGGCGTGTTGCAATCGAAGGGTGAGTTCTCAGGAGCGGTCGCCGAGTATTCGCGAGCGGTCTCGCTTCGTCCCGACGACTACGTCTTATGGCTCAACCTGGCCCACGCGCGGGAACTAACCGGGGACCGGAATGGCGCGATCGCTGCGGCTACTGAAGCTGTGAAGCTTGCGCCACATTACGCCAAACCACACTGGCAGTTAGGAAATTTACTTGTCCGCGCGGGACGCGCAGATGGCGGATTCAGCGAGCTCCGCGTGGCGGCCGCAAGTAATCCTTCGCTATTGCCAGCTGTGATCGATCTCGCGTCGGGCATTTCGAATGGGGACGTGGAACATATTTTGGCGGCGGTCGATCCGCGGACGCCGGAATCCTACGCAGCTTTGGCCGCACACTTCCGGAAACACTCGCAAACGAGCGCAGCCATCGCCATGTTTCGTCCGGCAGGAAACTCAGGCGAACCGGAGCGCCGTATGTTTCTCGCGGAACTGCTGAGCGCGAAGCAGTTTCAGCAGGCGCATTCGCTGTGGACGATCGTGCATCCGATTCAGAGCGATCCCGATGGGCCAACGGTTAATCCGCTATTTGAC
>JANLZV010000283.1:0-5977 GCA_031366425.1 Pyrinomonadaceae bacterium
CACCGGTCCGGCGCTCACGATTCAGGCGAGCGAGTCCCCCGCCGCTGTTGACAGTCGCGAACCTGAACTCAGTGCGACTGCAGACGGCCGAATCATACTAAGCTGGATCGAGAAGGTTGGAGAGAAACGTTACGCATTGCGTTTCGCTACTCGCGATGCGAGCAACTGGTCCAAGGCCGGCACCGTCGCCGAAGGGGAGAACTGGTTCGTCAATTGGGCGGATTTCCCATCCGTAATAGCGCTCACCGATGGCTCACTCGCGGCGCACTGGCTAGTCAAAAGCGGAACTAGCACCTACGCCTACGACGTAAACATCGCCAGATCGAAAGACGGTGGCCAGACCTGGAATAAGCCGGTCGTGCCGCACACCGATAAGACTCAGACTGAGCATGGATTCGTTTCGCTGATACCACTGGCGGACGGACGCGTCGGCGCGATTTGGCTTGACGGTCGGAATCTCAAAGATGTTAAGGACCATGAAGGCGACGAGCACACACCCTTGCCAGTAAGCATGACTTTGCGTTATGCCGCGATTGATGCCGGCGGCAAACTCTCAGATGAGACCCAACTCGACGAACGCGTATGCGAGTGCTGCCAAACCTCTGCCGCACTCACCTCGGAAGGTCCTATCGCAGTCTATCGTGACCGTTCCGAGAAGGAGATACGCGACATCTACACCGTGACTCGCCAACAAGGGAGCTGGACCGCCCCGCGCGCCGTGCATACTGACAACTGGGAGATAAACGGTTGTCCTGTTAACGGTCCATCAGTTTCAGCCGCCGGCCGACAGGTAGCTGTCGCTTGGTATACAGGAGCGAATGACTCGCCACATGTGAAAGCAGCGTTCTCAAATGATGCTGGCGCCACGTTCGGCGAACCTATTCAAGTGGACGACGGCGAAACTCTGGGACGCGTTGATGTGTTGCTGTTGCCCGACGGGTCTGCTCTCGTTTGCTGGCTCGCTGGAAATGCAGATGGTGGCGCGATCAAAGTAAGGCGCGTGCAACCCGACGGTTCACTCGGCCCGCCGGCCGTCATCGCAAAAACCGATATCTCGCGCTCGAGTGGTTTCCCGCGGATGGCACGTCTCGGTGACGAGGTGCACTTTGCATGGACCGAATTCGGCAAACCCTCATACGTGCGCACCGCCATAGCCAGTATCAGCGCTTACAAATAGCAAAACGGAGCAGAGGGCTCGCAAGTAGAGTTATGATGATTGCTTGCGGGGAGAATACTCGCGGCGATTTCAGTTTGCAGCCTAACCAGGCCGGACGAAAGCAACCCCGTCTAGCTGGCCCTTGTCGACTCTAGAATGCGACGCGCCACGTAGCTGCGCGAGTCTGAACTTGAAGCTCAGAAGGAGTGGGCCGAGATGGAACGAAGCCTATTGCGAGTTTCGAGATATGCCTAACGCCCGAAGTTAGAGAGGAGCTTTAGTCTTAGCTAAACGACCCGCGGAGAGTGGCAGGAGCTACTGTCATGCTTTCCAAAAGCAGGACCGTCGGCGAATAGTTTTCACAGATGAAGGCTTCAGCGGCTTGGCGATCCATGGGCTTGGAGAAAAAGTAACCCTGGCCAAACTGGCATCCCAGGGATTTTAGTAGATCAAGCTGTTCGCGGGTTTCGACTCCTTCAGCCACGACGTCCATTCCCAGGTTCTGCGCCAGTCCCGAAATCGTCCGCACAATCTCGGCATTTTCGTTGTTTTCCGCCATCCGCGTGATGAACGAACGATCGATCTTCAAGGTGTTGATGGGGAACCGATGTAGATTCGAGAGCGAAGAATAACCGGTGCCGAAGTCGTCCATGGCCAGTTGGACTCCCAGCGCTTGCAGTTGTTCAAGCATCTTTGTCGCAGTTTCGACATTTTCAATCACGGCGCTTTCAGTAATTTCCAATTTCAAACTGGTGGGCGCCAATCCTGTCTCCGCAAGCGTCGCCGCCACTCGTGAAGTCAGATCCGGCTGCGAAAATTGTTTGACCGAAAGGTTGACGCACATGAAGCTGGCCGGTTCGGACGGAAAGATCTCCTGCCACTTTTGCATCTGCTGGCACGCTTCTCGTAGCACCCACTCACCGATCTGCACGATCATTCCAGTCTCTTCAGCAATTGGAATGAAGTCCATCGGCGCGACTAGTCCGCGCTCGGGATGACGCCATCGCACCAAAGCTTCGAAGCCCCGCAGCAATCCCGAATCCAACGACATGATTGGCTGGTAGACCACGATAAACTCTTCACGCTCGATGGCCCGTCGCAGGTCTGTTTCCAGTTGCAGAACCTTGATCGCTTCAGAGTGCATTCCGGTATCAAACATTTCGTGACGCGCCTTGCCCATGCTCTTGGCGCGATACATCGCCGTATCGGCGTCTCGCAAAATGTCTTCCGGACGCTCATAAGCTTCCGAACTCAACGCGATCCCCATGCTGACGGAAGTAAAAACTTCGCGCCCGCTTAAATTAAACGGGGCTGACAATTCCTTCTGAATGCGATCGGCGATTCGGGGAATGTCGCTGCCATCGCCAATGTCTTCAAGCAGGACCGTGAACTCGTCGCCTCCGAGTCGCGCGATCGTGTCACCCGGACGCAGGCAATACTCGAGGCGACGGGCGATGCCAACTAAGAGTTGATCGCCCCCCATGTGGCCCAGCGAGTCGTTCACCACTTTGAAGCGGTCGAGATCGAGATACAGCACGGCGAACGTGTGATCGTTTCGGCGTTGCAGCCGCGCGATTGCCAGCTTGACGTGGTCGATGAAGAGCGCGCGGTTGGGCAGTCCGGTCAAGGCATCATGAAAAGCATCGTGATGAAGTCTCTCTTCAGCCTGTTTCCGATCGGTGATGTCCTGAATCTGGAAGATCAGGTTGGGAGTATGAGTGTGTGAATCTCGAGCTAACGACGCACTCCACAGTCCCCAAACCTCCAACCCGGCTTTGTTTAAATAACGCTTCTCCATCTGACAGGAGGGAATTTTTCCTCGCAACAGATTCTTGAAATTTGCGAGCGCGGGTCGAAGGTCATTCGGGTGCAGCACGCTCAAGTAGTCAATCGCCATCAACTCCCGTTGTGAGTATCCAAGCAACTTACAAAGCGATTGGTTGACTTGAAGCCAACGACCCTCGGGGGTTACCAGGGCCATGCCGATGGCCGCATTATCAAACGCGCTACGAAAACGATCTGACCCATCTTTGCTTCCGCTGCCAAAACTTTCGCCCGAAATTGGGACGGCCGGCGAATTCCTGCGATAACTGCGATAGGTGGCCAGTGCGATTCCAGCGACAACCGCGACGATCAGCGATGCCTTGCCCCCTGCAGCAACGATTAACCAGCCCGCTATGGTCGCGGCCACTGCCCCGCCCACGTGAATTAGCGAAGTCCAGAGAGCGACCGCTCCCCATTTCCGCCAACGTGGTTCCTTGATTAAGCAAGTCTGATTGACGATTAGCTGCGTCGCGCTAATGAAGGCCTGGATGAGGGGTGCGACCGCTATGACCTTCAAGAAATCCCAACCAGGAGTTGGGCCGGGTTCCACCGCTAGTCCGAAAGCGATTCGGAGCGTCCAGACCATCATGAATGTGAAAATAGCTGCGAGTGCGCCACTTAAGATCGCCTTTTTCCATGGTTGGTTCTGACCTATGGAGACGAAGAGAGCGGAGACTAGAGCGAAGACGATGGCGGCGTCGCCACCCAGGAGTACCAATGAGAGGAGTACGAAGCTGTGAAGAACAGAAATACGACCTCTCGCTCGCGGGAGCGAGATCGCATATCGGGAACTAGCCATTACTGCGATCAAGCAGAGCGTGAGAAATGAGAGTCCAAACCTTGTGATGGGTGCGCGATAAAGGGCGAAGCCGACTACACCCGCGCCGCAGACACTGACCAACTCAATAAATCTTATTCGGGTAAGCTGAAGCTTCATCGCTCTATGCAGGACTAAGTGGAAAGGCTTTGGAAGGAGGGGACACTCCGCTCGAACTCGCTGTGCATTTTCGATGCCACGAGCCGGGCGGGGGACATCACACAAAAGTCCAATAAAATTAAAGGAGTTGGGAAACTACGCTAGTTTGGAGGGACGTGCAAAATAACCGAATCGGGCAGAACGATTGACTCCAGTCGAGCGTTTTGACCGCAGAATTTCTGCACGAGTGGACTTCAAAACCAGTCAAGCCTGAGTCATGAGCCGCCGTCTCATCGTCTGCGGTCTCCTTCTTTGGAAAACGTTTTTTGACCTGCTATCATGCGTTTTCACGTTTCCCTAGGCACGCGAACATTCATAGGCTTTCCTTCGCGGACAGAAGTTGCTGGCCTGAGCCTGAAACCAAATCAGAGCCATACGCGTAACAACTCGACAGTTCTATATCCAGGCTTTCGCTTCGTCCGCTTTTATGGAGCTCCGCGTCCGAACGCCCTTGATCATCAATCAAATCAACGAGGATTAGCAGAATGAAAAAAATCTCTCTCGGCCTTCTGGCCTTACTACTGTGCGTGCAGTTTGCCGCCGCGCAAAAAGTCCCCGTGCAGGAAATCGTCCTGGATAACGGGATGCGCGTATTGCTCGTGCCGCGCAAGGGCGATCCCAACGTGGCTGCTGGATGGGTGGCCCGCGTGGGCTCAGTGAACGAACGCCCCGGCATCACCGGGTTGTCTCATCTGTTCGAGCACATGATGTTCAAGGGAACCCATGCCATCGGAACCAGAGACATCGCTGCGAATCTCCAACTCATAAAAGAGATGGACCAAGTGCGGGCCGATCTTCGCAAGGAGCAGGAAGCACTTATCTTGAAAGCGCGCCTCGGAGAAATCGCCAATCCAAAGGACCCGGCGGTTCGTTCGGAACGTCATAAAGCTTTGCTCGCCAAATTTGACGAGCTGACCAAACGTGAAAAAGAACTGATGGTGAAAGACGAGTTTGACCGCGTCTACACCACGGCGGGCGGCTCCGGCATGAACGCCGGCACCAGCAACGACTTCACCGTCTACTTCATCAACGTGCCGGCCAATAAACTCGAGCTATGGTTCTGGATGGAATCGGATCGCATGCGCAATCCTGTCTTCCGCGAGTTTTACTCCGAGCGTGACGTGGTCCATGAAGAACGCCGGCTGCGTACTGACAGCACTCCCACTGGCAAATTTGATGAACTTTTCGAATCGATGTTTTGGCAGTCGTCGCCATACGGTTGGCCGGTAGTTGGTTGGCCCAGCGATCTCGAAGGCATCACGAGGGAAGAGGCGCTCGATTATTTCGCCGTCAACTACGCTCCAAACAATTTGACCGCGTGTCTGGTCGGCGACATCGATCCAAGTCGCGCCAAGGAACTCGCGCAACAATACTTCGGCCGTCTCCCCCGTGGACCCCGCGCTCCGGAGCCGGTCCGCACCAGCGAAATGCCGCAGCTTGCCGAGAAACGCATGACTGCCTGGGCTGAAACAAATCCGCAAGTGCGAGTTCGTTATCACACAGTCGCTGATGGTCACCCTGACGCGTTCGTCCTACAAATTCTCGGCAGTCTGCTCAACGGACGGACCGGCCGGCTTTATAAGTCGCTGGTCATTCAACAGGGCGTGGCAAACAGCGCCGGCGCTGGTCAGGATGGCCGCAAGTATGAAGGCCTTTTCGAGATAAGCGGAGTGGCGAAGCCAGGCAAGTCGCCCGAAGACGTAGAGCAAGCGCTCTACAAGGAAATCGAGCGGATGCAGAAAGAGTTAGTTGATACTAACGAACTGCAGAAAGTTAAGAACCAGTATGCGGCCAACAACTTCCGCGGGATTCAGTCAAATTTTGGACTGATGGTCCAACTACTGCTTCGCGATAACATTCGCGGCTGGTCCACAATTAACAGCGACCCGGCGCGCCATCAGGCGGTGACGCCAGAAGACATTCGTCGCGTTGCGAACACTTACTTCAAGCCTGAAAATCGCACGATCGCCATCTACAACACGAAGAAGAAAGCAGAAGGCGAAGTGGAAGATCCGACCCTC
>JANLZV010000292.1:0-4195 GCA_031366425.1 Pyrinomonadaceae bacterium
CAGGTGTAGCGATCCTTCCAGCTCTCTTTCGAGGGCTTGGGCATCGTCTCCTTATTCCAGGGGTGATTCGGCGAGAGCGGCGCGCCTGAAGGGTCAGTCTTGAACCGCACATTCTCGTTCCAGTTCTCGTAGTAGGAATGCTCGACAAATTCTTCGAGGCCGAGATTGATCTGCTGAAGTTTAGTCGTTACCAATTTGCCATCGATGACGACGCCGGGTGTGGCCCAACGGGCTTCACCCCATTCGTTGCAACGGGCATAACTCGCATCGTAAGAGTTCTCGTCGTCCCACATGCCGAGGTCGATCATGTTCTTGTCGCGCGCGCCGACTTTTTTATATTCCGGGTTGTAATCGTAGAAGAACTCCGTGAGATCGTCCCAGAGCAGGATCATGCGCTTGGTCCAGTCGATCATCTTCTGCAGACGCGTGTAGGTTTCGTTGAAGTCGGTGATGGTTACCGTGCTGGACATGCCGCCGGGGACTACAGTCTGCGGGTGGGGATACTTGCCGAAGAGAACGGAGTAAGCCTCGCGCGGCGTGCGCGTCATCTTCAAGCCGTCTAGGTACAACTTGCCCGAAAGCGGGTTGAGCCCCTTCATGATGTCGCCGATAGTCTTGAACTGATGAACTTCGGCGTTGGGAGCTGCGGTGGCCTGAGCTTTTTCCCACATCGCCGGAGTCGTTGCCTGGACGACAACTTGCGAGTAATCAGGCCCGGCAAGCAGGAAAAGATGGAGCGGGTGGTCGTAAAGAAAATCGAGCGAGAGCGCTAGATTGCGAAGCACGGTGCCGAGCGGCGGCGGCGAAATTCCGAAAGCCATTTCAATCGCCTCGCACGCGGCGGTCGAGTGAACGCCGCCACAAACGCCGCAAGCGCGACTGGAAATATAAATCGCATCGCGCGGATCGCGCCCCTTCAAGATTACTTCGTAACCGCGGAAGATCGTGGCCACGGAATTAGCTTCAAGAAATTTGCGCTCCTGTAAATCCGCCACGGCGTGAAACGAAAGCGCACCAGCGACGCGCGTCACGGGAGAAATGCTGACATCCTTGATATGCCCGTTCCTCGCCAATAATTCTTCCAGCTTCTCGCGTTTGATTTCGCGTGGCGTGTAAGCATAAGGATTGGCAACACCCCCGATGAGTTGCGCGTTTCCCTGGGCATCGAATTCAATTGGCAGATTCTTGAAACACATTAAGCGTTCTCCATCGCTATCGGTTTATCTTCAGGCCCGAGTCTCAGACTTTTTCACGCGCTCGTCTGGCAATACCTGGTAGTCATCTTTGTATACGCGATCGGGCAAACTTTCGTGTCCGGCTGGAAATCTCTTGCCGGGCACTTTCTCAGGACGTGTGGCGCCTTGAAATTGCATCGCCTCGTAAAATAATTCCAGAATTTTGTGAGAGAACGACGTGCCGCCCCCGTGCATCGCCCAGCCGCTCGGCACTGTCTGGTGCCAACGAATCTCGCGGTTGCGCTCGCGCTGACTGATGCGCCGAAGTGAACGAACCACCGAACCCGTCACGCGCGAGGTGTAGCTGGAAATCATTGAACCCGGCGGCGCTTTATAAAAAGGCGAAAACTTATCGGGGAAGCCTGGCATAGTGCACCCGATGCAGGGCCCACCGGCATTCATGCAGCCGCCCATGTGCGCAATCGCACCTTTCTCGGTGATGTTGCATTGAACGACAGGTCCCCAGCAGCCGACTTCAACCAAGCATTCCTTGTCTCCGTATTCCTTGGCAAAAGTGCCTTCTTCGTAGAAACCGGCGCGTCCGCATTTGCGATGGACCGTATCTGAAAATTGCCAGGCCGGACGGCCCAGTTCGTCAAACTCAGGCAACGGCCCGAGACCCTGGAGGAAAAGCAGAATCGCCTGCACTGCATCCGTAAAGTTGTCACCAACAGGCGCGCACCCGGGAATGTTGATAACCGGTAGGCCCAACGCGCTGCGAAAATCCGCGCCCAGCCAATCCATCATGCTCATCGAACCGGTAACGTTTCCATAAGCCGCTGGGATGCCGCCCCAGGTCGCACACGTGCCCACGGCAATCACGGCCGCCGAGCCCGGCGCCAAACGCTTAACCCATTCAGCCGTAGAGACTCGCCGCCGTTGATCGCTCGCGACCCAAAGCGGAAGGGAGCCTTCACCCGCGAACGGCTCGCCAGCGGCGCTTAAGTTCTCATCGGGTATGGAGCCCTCGTAAGCGATCACGTAAGGCCCATCGAGCAGGCCTTGTTCAGCCTTCAACAGCGACTGCATGTAATGGTCGCCGGATTCGAGTTGCAGAACGTAGTGGTGGAGAATCACGAGCGGAATTCCCGGGATCGAGCCTGTTAGCAAATCTTCGAGCGCGGGCTCGGTGGCGCCGCTGACGGATACCGTGCAGCCGTCGCAGCTCATCCCAGCGAGCCAAAAGACGTAGACTTTCTCCAGCGGCCCGAGACTCGCTTGGCTTTTCCCATGCGAGGCCACAATGTCTTCAGCCAACTCTTCCATGGTGCGCCGGCCCACGTTGCCCACCTGATCCGGCAGGCCCACGGTTGACGACACGCGCTGCAAGTGATGGCCAGCCTCGCCCCCGCGTTTCTCTGGTATCTCTCCCATTGAGTCCCCTTTTTTAACTGCCGCAGACTTTAGGTCTGCGATTAATTTGCCGGCTCACTTTAACAACGCAGCACCGACCGTACCGACATTGCGGTCCACGTTGCCAAAGTGGGTAGCGACAGATTCGAGCCCGCCGGCGAGGGCGGTCAATCCACCGTTGAGGGTTTCCACGCCGCCCAGCATCTCGGTCTCTTTCTCGATCGCGCGGACGCCCCAGTTAATTTTTTCAATGTACTTGCGCACAGACTGAAGCGTTCGCAGCACCAGAAACAAAGCGACGATAAGAGCAATTAACAACGCGGCTGCAAGAAGAGCTGTAAACACTGTGAGTGTTAGTTCCATATCATCTTCCCTTCTCCGCCAGGGCGCGTCCAACGGAAGCCAGCTTTTCCGCGATCGATTTTGAACCCGCTTCAATCGCGACCGCAACGCTCAAAATTTTTCCAGCCACGCTCTTGGTAGTTTCAAGCTTTGAAATCAAAGCCGTGTTGCGTTCTATACCCTGCGCAGCGGGCAACGTGACGTGCGCAAGTTGGATGATGTCACGCTCAGTTCGCAGGATCAGGAAAACGAGCTTCAAGATTACGAGCGTTAAAATCAGCGCGATGACAAGCGTAGCTGACCAGACAACAATGATTGCAGTTTCCATGATCGTTTTCCTCCGTTTATCTAAACGGTTTCTCTGATACCCAGCCGTTCGGCTACAAAGTCCAGGCTGCCGTCTGTCGAAGCCAGATGATCATCGACCAGCATCAAGCCATCCCTGACGCCTACCAAGCCACCGTTGATGGCCTCAATATGTCCCTGCAAAGGCGCAGTATTCGTCTCAGTTTGCACGAGGGCGCGCTCCACCGCAGCCAGAGCGCTGCCAATCTTCCAAAGATAAATGAAGATCGCTATTAGGCTGACCGCCAGCGCCACGACCAACACAATGAGATAAATGATAGTGAGCCAGGTAAGCAGTCGCATCGCGGGTTACCTCTTTGGTCCAAGCGCCTCAGCCAGGGCGCCGATGGTGGTGTCAATCGAAGCTGCTCGGTCATTAATAGATAGCGCGCCTTCCAGTATCTGGCCAGCGACCCGATTGGTAACATTCAACATCCAGATCGAAACCGTGTTACCCGCGATCTGCTTGCCCGCATCCCAGATGTGTTGCGCATGCTTGTCAACGCGGTTAGCCGCGGCAATCAGCATGATTAGCAACACGGCTACAATCAAGACCACCACTGCCCCGGCGATAAGCGAGTACGTCCAAATCGTCATCGTGTCCATGTTCTCGATCATCTTAGTTCCCTCCCGCTCCATTACCATTAACTTTCACTTCTCGCAGCAGAAAATCAGCCACTCGCGATAACTCTTCAACAATCGGTGCGGTGGCGTCGTAGTCAATTACCGCGCGGCCGGTTCGATCTGCTTCTACCACACTGTCGTCGAATGGAATTTTTGCAATTAGCTCCAGATCGTGATTGCGGCAATAGGCCGCGATAGCCTCGCCGTCTTCGGGACTGCGAAGTTTGTTACCGATGCCATATATGCGCTTAATCCCGAGCTCGCGCGCGAGGGGCACCGTGCGTCCTGCGGTTTCC
>JANLZV010000322.1:0-1977 GCA_031366425.1 Pyrinomonadaceae bacterium
CTGGGTCTGGCCTGCTTGTTAGATGTCAGCGTTTATATGGGGAGCCAGTTGCTGCGCGACTCTGATGCGACGAGTATGGCTCATTCCCTGGAGCTGCGCGTACCCTACGTTGATGTCGAAGTCGCCGCCTTCGCCCGTTCGTGTGCCGACGATTTCAAATTGAGCTTTGACGGCGGCAGTGATCATCATTACCACAACAGCGGAGCCAAGCAAGTGTTGGTGCGAGCGCTGCGGGATGTGTTGCCGCCCGGCACGGAGTCTCGACCTAAGCGCGGTTTTACAGTTCCCTTTGAATATTGGATGCGAGGAAGCTTGAGCCAAATGGTTAAAGAGACCTGTCGACCAGAGACTGTCGCGCAACGTGGATTGGTTGATCCGAGCATGGTGGCAGAGCTGTATCGAAAGGCAGAAGAGGGCGGAGAAACTCTCTATCCAAAACTCTGGTCGCTAATGGTGCTTGAACTTTGGTGTCGTGAGGTTCTCGATGCGCCATTGCCGGCATTTACTTCCGGGGTTACGGAAGCGGTTAGCGTCTTCGACGCATAATGTCACTATGAGTTTAGCCCGGCGTTTCAAGGCTTTGTCAAAACTCTAGGTCCCAGTGCCAAAGGCGCGAAATGTAATAGCCTGGGCCATCGGCCCAGGCGGACCAGTTGAGGCTTCGTAGCGCTGAAGGCGCGAAATGATGTTGGACACAACACAGTTACTACCGTTTTCGGTCGACATTCCAATTTCGCGCCTTTGGCGCTTCCAAAACTCATGGACCCTCTCCTGGGGCGTTGCCCCAGGCTATTACATTTCGCGCCTTTGGCGCTGGGACTCAATCGCTTGAACCAATTCCTAACAGCGAGTGATATTACCGTGCTGATCCCCGCGGCCGGGAATGCGCCCGAGGGTGTGTTGGCGTTGTCTAACATCACTTGTCCGGCGATGATCCCCGTTGGCGGGAGACCGGTTATTCACTGGACCATGACTTACCTAAGGTCCCTGGGACTGCAGCGCTTTAAGATCGCCGTGGCCCGCCGCGGTATGTTTGTCGAAGATTTTGTCGACTGTGCTTTTGGCGGCGAATGTGTAACTACGTTCATGGTGCCTTCGCGCGATGGAGGCGTGGGGCAGACGGTGCTGGAACTGCTGGAGGGAGTGGAAACTCCCGCCGCGCTAATCGTTCTGGGAGATACCTACTTCCAGTTTTCTGAACCCAAAGTGATCAATAGCGATGAGCCCTTTGTGCTGGTCCATCCGGTCGAGTCTTCCTATCGTTGGTGCATAGCAGAAACCGACGAGAATGCCTACGTACAGCAATTGCGCGACAAGGAACCTGGGTTGCCAACCCCGCTGAACGCTCTCATCGGAGTCTATTATTTCCCTGATGTTGAAGTAGCACGACGCGTGGCCCGCGACGTAGTGGCGGGCACGTCGGAAAGACGCATCGAGCTATCTGCAATCCTCGATGGCGTTGGTCGCGAATCGCAAATTCGCGCAATTTCGGCAGGGGACTGGTTGGATTGCGGGAACGCGGATCGGCAGGCGCTATCTCACCGCGTCCTATTGCAAAAGCGTGAGTTCAATGAACTCACTATCGACTCAACGCTGGGAACCATCACCAAGCGCAGCAGCAATACTGAAAAGCTCATTGATGAAATCAATTACCTGCGTTTGCTGCCGGCGGAGCTCGCGGTTCTTTTCCCGCGCGTTCTGAGCTACTCGACGGAGTGGGATGACCCCTGGGTAACAATGGA
Source organism: Pyrinomonadaceae bacterium (assembly GCA_031366425.1). GTDB lineage: Bacteria > Acidobacteriota > Blastocatellia > Pyrinomonadales > Pyrinomonadaceae > PSRF01. The sequence continues at coordinate 1,743 of JANLZV010000322.1, forward strand.
GTATTACGGTTATCCGGCACTGGCTGAGGTCTTCGTTTTTGAAAACGTCGATCCCGGAATCTGGGAGCAGATCTTCATCCATCTTCGCGACGTCATGATGAAGGGATTCGGGCGCTTTCAGCGGCCATTGCCGGACGGCACCCTCCGGCGCATGTATCTCGAAAAAACTCGACAGCGGTTGGAAAACCTGGAAGGACCCAGCGAGCTACTTACGTTGATTAGCCACGAGGGGACG
>JANLZV010000323.1:0-4506 GCA_031366425.1 Pyrinomonadaceae bacterium
GGGATCGATGAGACTGCCGCCGCGGTCACCGTAAAACTTATCTTCAACTGGCCGATCTTGCGTGGCGCCGGCCGCGATCGCATTCGCAAACACCGAGTCTACAACGCTTACGTAAACCAGGAGGCTAATCGCTGAGCCACCCAGCGTTTGCTGATCGCCTCGGCCGCGCTTCTGATAATTAGATAAGGCGTGATCGAGTAGTAACCTGCAGGTGTCGGATTTACCTGGCTCGCCATATTTGCACCTCCAGTTTTCTCGTCTTTCATATTTGAACTACGCGATCGCGAATCTTAGGAAGGCGACTAACGTCGCGGGCTGTCCGACAGCATCTGCGGCTCAACGTTTTCTACGCCCGGAAGTTTTTCCAGGGCCTTCAGTCCGGCCAGCCCATCCGCGATCTTTCCCGAACGCGCTCGAATCCACGCCGCGTTCGGCGCGTAAGAGACCGTGCTCGCAATTTCGTAACCTGCTTGCTGAAGTTCAGCCTCACGATCACTCACTGCTATTCCTTCGCCAAATCTAATGAAACTTAATCCCGTGGGAACTGATGGCGATCCGTTAGGTATCAGCGAATAAACCGGAGTCACCTTGCCCTTGGGAACGGCCTCCGGTGAACCGGTCAACACCGTGACTTTGTCTTCTGCCTCGTGGATCGCGTAGTGCCCCGGCAGCACTTTGTAGGTCTGGGCTTCAGGCTTCGAGCTCGCGAGGATCTCACGTGGAAAACCATCCAAAATGTCCATATTCGTGCTCCCAAGAGTGGCGGTCCGCGGTCGAAACGACGAGCAGGACCAGGCCGAGACTTACTAATGTTTCATGCAGACGACAATATCACTATTCCGGTCGAGATGCTGCCGTCCCGGTTCTGAAACGAAAATCAATTTTCTGCATAACACTTTAGAAGCCCAAAAGAGTTTGACAGGCACACGACCGCTGACATAGAGTGCCGGCCAAATCGGCTTTAGTTTTCCCAACGCTAGCTCACAGCAGCGCCGTCACCAACAGTCTTACACGGGTCTCATCATGTGCCCACTACACCTTAACGCGTTCAATTAATCACTCTCGGAGGTCAATATGTATTCGTTTCGATACGGCGGTAAGAACGGTAAACGTTATTCACTTGCAACCAGCAACGATCAAGTCGTGGTGCGCACGAACAGCCGCAGCGCCCTGGCGGGCGACCGGCCCTTTGAGGTTTCGGCACTGTCAAACGCGGCCCGCGACGTTTTGGATAAATTCGAATTGACCACCAGGTTTCGCGAAGCGGGGGTAGAAATCCTGCGCGCAAAGGTAACGCGCGGCAGCAAATCGTTACGCGACAAAGCCAGAGCAATCTTGAAAAAAGAACCGGAAATTGAGTTTGCTGGTCGCGTGCTGGTGACGCCAAACGAGCGGCCCGTGCTCTATACCGAAAACTTCTTCGTTAAGTTTGACAGCGACCAAAGCTCCGCAGCCTGCCGGAAAATTCTCAAAAAATACAATCTCACGGTCAAGAACGAACTCGAGTATGCGCGCAACGCCTACTTCGTCTCCGCGCCTGATGATACGGGTCTGGTCGTTTTTGACATCGCAGAGAAACTCATTCAGGAACCTTCAGTCGACCTATGTCATCCGGAGTTGCTGCGCGAATCGCGCCAACGCTCGGCGTTTCCACAGCAATGGCACCTTAAGAAAGCGACCATCAACGGCACTGTCGTCGATCAGCATGCAAATGTAGAAGCAGCCTGGCTCTTGAGCGCTGGTCAGGGTGCAACAATCGCGATCATTGACGACGGGGTGGACATCGATCACCAGGAATTTCGTTCGTCCGGTAAGGTCTTTGCTCCGCGCGACGTCACCCGCAAAACCAACGATCCACGCCCAGGTAACGGCGACAATCACGGCACTGCCTGCGCGGGCGTAGCCTGCGGCGATGGTAACTTCGGTGCGTCCGGTACCGCTCCCAAGGCACGGCTGATTCCAATTCGGCTCGCCTCAGTCTTGGGTTCGCAAGCCGAAGCGGACGCGTTTGTGTGGGCGGCACAGAACGGGGCAGACGTAATCTCGTGCAGTTGGGGACCAACAGATGGTGATTGGTGGGATCCGACGGATCCGGCGCATAACCAATCCGTTCCACTTCCTGACAGCACCAGGCTAGCGATGGATTTCGCGGCCACGCAAGGGCGCAACGGCAAGGGCTGTGTAATCCTGTTTGCCGCGGGCAATGGCAACGAAAGCGTAGACAACGACGGTTACGCCAGCTATAGCAAAGTCACGGCGGTTGCAGCTTGCAACGACATGGGAAAACGCAGTGCCTATAGTGATTTTGGCGGCGCTGTTTGGTGCGCGTTTCCCAGCAACAACGGCAATCCATCGTTGACGCCGGGCATTTGGACCACCGACCGCACCGGTTCGCTTGGGTATAACTCCGGCAATCCACTCAAAGGCGATGTGGCCGGCAACTACACCAACTCGTTCGGCGGAACCTCTAGCGCGTGTCCAGCAGTCGCCGGCGTAGTAGCGCTGATCATCGCGCGCAATCCGAGTCTGCGTTGGGACCAGGTCAGAGACATCATCAAACAATCGTGCGACAAGATTGACCCGGCGGGCGGAAATTACGATGCGAATGGCCGCAGCCCGTTTTATGGTTATGGCCGCGTCAATGCGAAACGCGCAGTCGAACTGGCGATGCCCGTGCAGGTCGATCCGATCGCGATTCGAACGGCAATTCAGGACGTGCCGATCAAGGACCTTTCAACGGCGAAACTCGATCTGGCGGTGGCCGACACCAAACCGATCAAATCGATGAAAGTTTCCGTTGATATCGAACACACGTACATCGGCGATTTGATCGTTAGCGTTAAGCCTCCGGCGAGCACCGGAGTCAATTCGATTACGCTTCACAATCGCGAGGGCGGAGCGCTCGACAACATCAAGAAGACCTACGATGAAGTAAACGCTCCCGGCCTGGTAGCACTTAAAAGTAAGAGTCCCCAGGGAACCTGGACGCTGATTGTAGAAGACAAAGAAAAACAGGACACCGGGCGTATCCGCAGCTTCACCCTCGAGATGAAGCTCTAGCAGTAGGACAGGCATTCCTGCCTGTCCACTTGCTCCTCAAAACTCGCGGACAAATTGCCGAAGGAAAAGGACAGGCAGGAATGCCTGTCCTATCTCGCGGTGGCGATGCGTTGTTTTGCGTCGGTGATCCGGCTGTAATCGGGGTTCAGATAAACCAGCCGGCCGCCAACGATGGTGGCGACCGCGGCGCCCGTCATCGCGCGGCCATGAAACGGCGTGTTCCGGCTCTTCGATCGAGTAGCGCTAACGTCAAACGTCCATTCATAAGCCGGATCCAGGATCGTGATATCAGCGTGTGCGTTGGGGCGCAGCGTGCCGCGGTCTTCGAGCGCGAATATTCGTGCGGGATTCGTGGAACAGAGTTCGACCAGCCGCGCCAGATCAATTAACCCTGAATTCACGAGGTCAAACGCAAGACCCACCGCAGTCTCCAGGCCCACAATTCCAAAGGGCGCACGATCGAATTCAAGCGCTTTTTCATCGGCATGATGCGGTGCATGATCAGTAGCGATCGCGTCGATCGTGCCATCTTTCAATCCCTCTCGAATGGCCTCAAGGTGGTCCAGGTTGCGCAACGGGGGACTCATCTTCGTGTTGGTGTCGAATTCGCCCACGGCTTCGTCGGTCAGCGTCCAATGATGCGGCGCCACCTCGCAGCTGATCGAAACACCCGCCTCTTTGGCCCGTCTCACTGCTTCGATGGAACCTCGCGTCGATACATGGGCGATGTGAACTGAAGCGCCGGTAAGCTTCGCTAACACACAATCCCTGATGACATGGACGTCTTCGGCCGCCGCCGGCATGCCCTTGAGCCCAAGCAGCAGAGACCAGTGGCCTTCGTGCATCACACCGCCGGCACTTAAGTCAGCGTCCTGTGCGTGATCGACGACTGTAAGATCGAAGCCGCGCGCGTATTCCATCGCCCGCCGCATCATGCCTGCGTTTTCAACTGAACGGCCATCGTCTGACACCGCAACGATGCCGGCGTTTCGCATCTCTCCCATTTCCGCCAGCTCGTGGCCCAGGCTTCCTTTCGTGAGTGCGCCGAGCGGAAAAATATTTGCGAGTTCCGCTCGTTGGCCTTGTTCAATGATGAAACGGGTGACGGCCGCGCTATCGTTCACTGGGTCCGTGTTTGGCATCGCACAAACGGAAGTCCAACCTCCCGCTACTGCAGCAGCGGCTCCGCTCTTGATCGTCTCTTTGTATTCGGCCCCGGGTTCGCGCAAATGCGTGTGCAGATCGATGAAACCGGGCGACACCACGAGACCGGTTGCATCAAATACCTCAATACTTTCCGGCCGCGCTTCGTTACGATCCAAAAAACCGACAACCCGGCCGTCCTCAAGCAACAAGTCTTTGCCGCCGTTGATTCCCTGTGACGGATCGATCACATACCCATTTGCGATTAGGATCTTCATCCTCGGTTTTCCCTGCGCTTGTCTG
>JANLZV010000327.1:0-8743 GCA_031366425.1 Pyrinomonadaceae bacterium
AAAAAGCTGAAACACGAAGACGTTGAGATTAGCGGTCTCTATTGGCACTTCGTCGATCTGGTGTGGATGTTTGTTTTCCCGTTGATCTACATCATGTCTGTTCACATCGAAGGACACTGACGGCCTAAGGGAGGAAACGGATGAGCGCACACATGGAAGAGCATGAACATTTTGCCGGCAGCAACAAGCTGTTCACTTCGATCTGGTTCTGGCTCGTGTTAATGACCTTGATCGAAATCGGCTTGGCTTATAAACCGATGTCGATTTTCATAATGTTAACCATCCTGTTGGGCCTCTCGATTATCAAAGCCGCGCTGATCGTGGCCTACTTCATGCACTTGAAGTTTGAGCGCCTGAGTTTGATTTTGACGATCGTGCCGATGCTGGTGATGTGCATCTGCCTGCTGTTTGTTTTCTTTCCTGACAGCTTCAGGTCATCGGAATTGCGCTACAAGTTTAAAGAGACACCGCCGGCGCCGGCAGAAAGTCACTGATGAAGAGGCTTGGGACCACACGGTTATTGTTGATTACGGGAGTTGCACTCGCAGCGGCCTTGCTGTTCGAGGCGTCAGGGTCCGCCCAGTGTTCGATGTGCCGGACAGCGTTGGCGGGCTCTAACAACGCGTTGTTTATTCGCAACTTTAATATCGGTGTCCTCGTCCTGTTGGTGCCGCCGGTGACAATCTTTTGTTCCATCTTTGTAGTGCTGAAGCGGTTCAGGGCGTCTGATCAAACTGAAGACTGACGACTGAAGACTGACCTGATATGGCTGAGGAGAATCTGTTACGCATCGATATTGAAAAGCGGACCACGCGCGGCCGCGTCTGTCCTCGCTGCGCCGGCAAGATCATTCCTTCTGATCGAGCGGTCTATCAGAGCACCGCCGACCCGACGGCCGTCTTCCCAGTCTGGCAGTGCGAAAGATGCGGTTACGAAGAGATGTCTGAACGGGCAAAGCCCGCTGGTAAGGCCAAACACTAGCAGATTTATTACTGACCCGTAGCGAACCAGAGGATCTCAGTTGGGTAGACTATGATGAGCAAAGAACTCGGATTATTAAATGTCATATGCTTCGTAGTCGGCCTCCTGTTTATTGGCTTCGCGGTTGTGGCCGCTCTTTTCTACCCGCCCCTGCTGAGCACCGACAATCTGTTCATCATTTCCGTTTGCCTGGTCATGGCCTTGATGTTTATGGTCAACCCGCTGTTTTATTTGCACTCGGAAGGGCGTCTGCCGATACCCTTCGCTAGTCGCTTCGGCGGACAACAGCGCGCAGTTGCTTCGCCAGTCACCGCCGGAACGGCTGCGACTCCGCCGCTGCTTGATGCCAAGGGTCGGGCGGTGCCGGCAGATGTGAAGTCGATGATGGCCAATATGCGACCAAAGTCGAAGGACTAATTACTCGAGCGTGGACGATTGATGGATGGACGAATTGACGCGTCAAGTGTTGGGGAGTTTTGCCCACTGGGAAAAGGATTCGCTCGATCTCCACACGTTGTTTGAAGCTGGAGGAAACGATCCTGAGGCGCGCACGAAAGTTTTTGACATAGTGGAACGGTTGGTGCGGGATGGTTTGCTCGAAGAAGTCGGAAACGACTTCTATTCGCTGACGGCGAAAGGTAAGGTCGCCTCCCAAAGCCCTGACCGCAGCTAGCGCCTTTGCCTCGAGCCGGCATTTTTAGGAGTTGAACTCGGTTCCGTCGGGAGTGATCACTTCACCTCCGACGGAGCTTTGAGTTTAAAGTGAAGAATGGCGAGATCGCCTTACCGGTACCTGAGCGCCGGAAGCGCTGTTAACCGCTGAAAACAACATGCCTGAGTATCTGTCTTACCTTCCGCATCTAAATGCGTTTCTAAATTCAACCAGCGCGCTGCTTTTGATTGCCGGATACGGCTTTATTCGCACCGCCCGGGTGCGGGCTCATCGCAATTGTCAGGTGGCTGCGGTGGCCACCTCGACTCTTTTCCTGATCTCCTATCTCACCTATCACTATTATCATGGTGATACGCGCTTTCTCGGGCAGGGAATCGTGCGACCGTTCTATTTTGCAGTTTTGATCAGCCACGTGATCCTGGCCATCGTGATTGTGCCGCTAGTGATCATTACAGTTTATCGTGCGGCCCGAGGCGACTTTAAAAGACACCGGCGGATCGCGCGTTGGACGCTGCCGCTCTGGCTTTACGTTTCCGTCACCGGCGTCATTGTCTATTTAATGCTTTATCAAATTTACCCGTCTTAAGAAGTGAAACGTGACGCCTGAATCGGTAACAAATAACGGAAACTCCGCTACGGAGACCGAAGTGTCAGCGGCCGCACCGCCGGCGAAACGTCTGCGCGCCTCGGGACCGATTCTGATTCTCGCAGTGCTCTTCGTGATGGGAGCGTTTCTTTCGTGGTATTTCAGTTGGTTTGGCCGGGAGCTTTCCGACGCTGACATCACTACCTATCTTGCGGATCAGGCGCGGCCACGTCATGTTCAGCACGCCCTCCTGCAAGTGCAGCAACGCATTGAGCGCAACGATGTGAGCGTGAAGCGTTGGTATCCCCAAGTGGTCCAGCTAGCTTCAAGTCCGGAGAAAGAATTTCGACTGACTGCCGGTTGGCTGATGGGATTTGATAACCAGGCGCCGGAGTTTCACGAGGCACTGCGGACACTGGTGGGCGATCGTGAACCGATCGTGAGGCGAAACGCGGCCCTGGCGCTGATACGGTTTAACGACCCGAGCGGCCGTGCGGAGTTGCGTAAAATGCTTGAGCCTTATTCCCTGGCGGCGCCGGTGTCAGGCATTGTCGCCAGCAGTTTGAAAGAAGGCGCACGAGTGGCCCGCGGCACTTTACTCGTGCGAATCAGCGAATCAGCGCAGACCGCTGAGGTGCGTTCGCCGCTTCCTGGCAGTCTGGCAAAAATTCTGGCGCCTGCGGGCGCGAAGGTGGCCGCGGGTGACGTGGTGCTAACACTAAATTCAGACGAAGATAGCGTTTGGGAAGCGCTCCGCGGACTATCAGTCATCGGTGAAGGCGAAGATTTAGCTGTGGTGGAGACGTATGCGGGAGACGCGGGAACCAATTCCGAACGGATCAAAAAACAAGCGGCCCTGACCGCAAACGCGATCAAGGGCCGGATAAAATCGAACGCAGAAACAGTTAAGCAGTAGGCGGCGGAGGCGGCAGATCCGGAAGCACGATTCCATGAACCGCTTCCCAGTCATCGGTCGGTACCATCTCAATCGCGTCCCATGGGCAGCCATCGAGAAACGCACCATCGGGTCCTTTGCTGATGCACTTTTGACAGCCAATGCAGAGATAGGGATCCACTTCAATACGTCCGAACGGCGCATGGTCTTCGTCGGGCACCCAGAACATGCAAGCTTCGATTGGACAGTATTCGATACAAGCCGGCGAGCCTGCGCAACCGGTGCAGCAGTCGGTGGTGATGGCGAGAATGCGTGGCCGCTTTTTGCGGGCCGCCTTACCGTCGCCCTCTGACATAGGCCAATGCTTGTCTACGATGTCGAACAAAATTTTGCCCCGCTCGAATGGAGTGATGAAGCGTGCAGGCAATCTAACATAGCTTTGCTTAATTCCTCAACGATTTGTGTCGGAAGCCACTTCTCCTTGTAGTTGGTTGGCGGCGAGCGTCTAATGGCGACGAACTACTAACAGGAGGTTTCATCATGGAGACAGTGGCAGGAGTGTTTGCGTCACGAGGTTCGGCGGAGCGTGCCATCGAAGGGTTTCGTTCAGCCGGGTTTGCCCCGGAGAAGATCGCATTTTTGAGTCCGGGCGATACCGATGCGGCAGTGCAGGCGGCAGTGCCGACATCCGAAACTGAACAGCCGGGCATGGGTACGGCTATGGGAGGAACTGTCGGGGGCGCGCTGGGCGTCGCCGGAGGCGCTACTCTCGGCGCGGCCGCAGCGAGTTTGTTGATCCCGGGAGTTGGTCCGGTCATCGCCGGTGGGATCATCGGCGCAGCATTGCTGGGCATTGGCGGCGCGGCGACTGGCGCAGCGGCCGGCACAGCGGTGGAGCGCGGTCTCGACGATGGCCTGCCGCTCGACGAGTTGTACATTTACGAAGACGCTTTGAGAAAGGGTCGATCGGTGGCGATTGTTTTTGCTGACGATTCCGAATCAGCGGAGAGCGCGCGAAACGTGCTGGCCCAGGCCGGGGCCGAGAGCATTGATGCCGCCCGAGAAGACTGGTGGCTCGGTTTGCGCGATGCTGAAGAGGAAACGTATCAGGCCCAGGGGCGAAAGTTCCAGCCTGACGAGACGTCCTACCGTCGCGGTTTTGAGCTCGCTTTAAACCCCAGACGGCGCGGCAAGTCTTACGAAGCAGTGAGTTCGGAATTGAGCACCGCCGCGCGCAACGCCGGGTCAGAAGACGCTTTTAGAAGCGGTTACGAACGAGGGCAGGCTTATCAAAGATCGCTCGGAGAAAAGTACACGAGTTGAAAGAGTGGTTGCTCAATGCTGTCGTGCTGATTTCGATCCTCGGGGTCAGCGCGATTATCACATCCTGGTTCGCGCGTAACATGTATCTGCGTTGCGTTCAATGCGGCACCTTGAATGCGAAACGCCGCGTACAATGTCGCTCGTGCAACCAGGAGTTGCGATAAAGACAACTTCCATCGGAACTAGACAACCCAAAACCCGCACGGTTCGAGTGGCTGATTGTGGCCCGCGAATCGCGGATCGTAGTCCCAGCTCCCATAGGCTCTAATCTGCCAATGTCACACAACGAAATCAACCACGTGCCTGCCGAGTGGCTCACGCATGCGGAACAAACGGACTATCGCGAGACCCCGAGATATGAAGCCACCATCGACTATTGCAAACGGCTGGACGCGGCCTCGCCGTGGATTAGGTTTGAGACGTTTGGCAAAAGTGGACAGGGTCGTGATCTGCCGCTACTGATCGCGGCTCAAGACGAGGCGTTGGATCCAGCTACAGCGAAGAGGGCCGGCAAGCCGGTGATTCTGATTCAAGCGTGTATTCATGCCGGCGAGCCTGACGGCAAGGATGCGGGTTTGGCGTTGCTGCGCGACATAGCCGTAACCCGCACCTGCCCAGAAATACTCGAAAACATCGTCGTGCTGTTCATTCCGATCTACAACACGGACGGTCACGAGCGCGTCAGTCCCTACAATCGGATCAATCAAAACGGGCCGGCTGAGATGGGCTGGCGAACCACCAGCAGCTACCAAAATCTTAATCGCGATTACATGAAGGCCGACACGCCGGAGACGCGCGCGTGGCTGGCCCTTTGGAATCGCTGGAACCCCGATCTGTTTATCGATTGTCACGTGACTGACGGCGCTGACTATCGTTGCAACATCACTTTCCACCATGAGCATCACGAAGGAGTGGCGCCGAGTGTGCTGGAGTGGGAAAGGCGGGTCTTCGATGAACGCGTCTCGGCCTCGACTGCAGCGGCGGGTAATGTGATCTCCTGGTACCTGGAGTTTATCGACAATCGGGACCTGACTTTGGGTATCCGCGATTTCAATGGCAGCCCGCGGTTCTCAACTGGTTACACGCCCTTGAGAAATCGCCCTGGCATTTTGATCGAGACCCACATGTTGAAGCCCTATCGCCCTCGCGTCATAGGCACCTATGATTTTTTGCGGTCTGCGCTTGAAGAGGTTAATCGCGACCCGCAGAGTTTGCTGGCGGCCGGACGGCAGGCCGACGACGAAATCATCGCCGCTGGTCGTGAGTATGATCCGGAGCGTGTCTATCCGCTGGATTTTGAGTTGACTGACAAAGTAAGACCGTATGACCTCAAAGGCTTTGAGTATAAGTCCGAGCTGAGCGAGATCTCGGCGGACATACGGGTTACTTTTGGCACCAAGCCGCTTGACCTGACTGTTCCGATGTACGACGACTTTCGCGTCACTGCATCAGTGTCGCCGCCGCTCTATTACATTGTGCCGGCCGAGTGGGACCAGGTCATCGAAGTTTTGCAAACTCATGGACTGGAATTTCAAACTACTTCATTGGAGAAGACAATTGAAGTTGAAAGCTACCGGTTTCACGAGGTGAAGTGGGCGGATGGGCCGTTTGAAGGAAGACAAATGCCCAGCTTCAAAGTGGAAAAAGTGAAAGAGGAGCGCACCTTTCCGCCCGGTTCGATCGTTATCCCGTTAGCGCAGGCAGGCGCGCGGGTTGCGATCAATTTGCTGGAGCCGGAAGCGCCTGACTCCCTGGTCCATTGGGGCTTCTTCAACGCCACCTTCGAACAAAAAGAATATGGCGAAGCCTATGTCGTCGAAAAGCTCGCGCGAGAAATGCTGGCCGACGATCCCGATCTGGTTAAAGAATTTCAGCAACGGCTGGAAAGCGATGCGAGCTTTGCAGCGAGTCCCGAAGCGCGGTTGGAGTTCTTCTACCGCCGTTCACCTTACTGGGACAACCGGATGAATCTATATCCGGTGGGCCGAATCATCACGCAGATAAATCTTTAGTCGAGCAGCTAGTGGGCCGGCGCGTCCGGATGCTCGGAGACGTCCTTCACGGCGCGGCTGCGACTCCGAATCGTCACCGTCGCCACTCCCGCAAAAATCAGAGCGCAGGCCACGAGCGTGCGAGAGTTCCACGTTTCGCCGAGGATCAAGGGAGCAAACCCAAACGCGAGCAGCGGTTGCAGATAAATGTAGACTGCGACAATGCTCGGCGGCACGCGCGTCACCGCCCACGAGTTCAAATAGTAGGCGCCGACGGTTGGAACCAGGATGATGTAAGCCACCATCAGCCAAACGCCTCCTGAAACCGATCCGAGTCCGTCCGCGCGCCAGCTAAACACAGCAAACGGGACCGTCAAAACTGTTCCGACTAGAAATATCCAGGTGATCACGTTAAGCGCGCCATAGCGCCGGAAAAGATCTCGCGAGACCGCTATGTAAGCGCCGTATGAGAACGAATTGATCACGATCAAAACATTCCCAAGCGTGGTCTGGGCCGCGAAACTCGCGCGACCCGGATCGACGAGATAAACGACGCCGCCGGCAGCCAGGGCAATTCCGCAGATATGGCGAAGGGAAGCCCGGTCGTATCCGAGCAGGATGCTGACCGCAAGTGTGAAAACGGGAATCGTCGTAGTTAACAGCGTGGCGTTGATGGCAGTTGTCAGTGAAAGGCCTTTAACGAACAAGAGCTGATTCAGCACCACCCCGAGAAGACTGGAAAGCACCACCCATGCGAAGATGCGCCGCGGCAGACGAAAGAGCTCACCAAGTTTCCTCTGGAAGAGCGTGAGCACCAGGGCCGCCCCGCAGACCCGAAAGCCGACCAGGCTGGTACTCGACATTGAACGCAACACAATCTTGCCGAAGATGGGCCACGTGCCAAACATTATTTGGACCACAAGTAGCGCCAGGTGGGGCGTAATGGCTTTTCCGGCAAACGAGGTCGCCGAACTCTGTTGCGAGCGTTCCATGTTTTCTCCAAAGGTAAAAAGGTGAGGGAGAATTGTGCCCACATTGCCCGTTGATGTCTAACCTCGAAAAAGTTTATTCTCTCAGCCACACCTCCCGAGTCGTCACCGCTGGTTGGGAAATCAGCGAATGGCATTGCGACCTAGCGACCTACCTCGAGCAAACTTTTTACCGATCCCGGGTCGGGACGCAATGGAAACTATTACCGGAAGGTGGAATCAATTGCCGGCAATGATGCACGCATACTCTCGAGGAGATGACCCATGAAGCAAACCAGCTTGGCCATGTTTACCAGCCTTACTCTGATGTTTTCATTTTTGACTGCGGCTCTACCGCGCGAGGCGAACGCTAAAACAGTGGCCCAAACAGCGGCCAAGATTCGTTTCGATGCATTAACGCCGGGCCAGTTGGTGAGCGGCTTTCGCACTGAGGCCGTGTACCTCAACGATTCCGATCAGCCGTTTGGCGCCCGCTTTCGTCATGCTCGTACGGGCTTTACCCTCGATTTTCTTGAAATGCAATCCGTTCCCCAGGCGTTGATGTGGGTTAATTCATTTCCCACGTCCGATCGAGGCGAGCCGCATACGCAGGAACACTTGCTGCTCGGAAAAGGCAACATCGGACGTTCCCACTCGGGTCTGGAAACTATGTCGCTCGCGGGTTCGACTGCATTCACGATGCAGTGGCGAACGGTTTACCAGCTCCACACCGCCGCTGGGCCGGCAGTCTTCTACAAACTCTTCGAGAGCGAGACCAACTCGCTGCTCCACCCCGATTACACTGACGAGGAGATTCGGCGCGAAGTCAGCCATTGGGGTGTTAATGAAGACCCAGCTGATAAGAGCCTCCGACTGGAAGAGAAGGGAACGGTCTATCAGGAGATGGTCTCGTCTTATGAACGCCCGATTAATCGACTCTTCCGCAACGCCAATCAAATGCTCTACGGACCGCAACATCCGCTAGCGCTTTCGGCCGGTGGCTGGCCCGCTGCCATTCGCGAGATGAAGGCTGAAAACATTCGCCGGTTTCACGCCGACAATTACCACCTCGGCAACATGGGCATGGTCGCGTCATTTCCGAAAGACATGCCGGCGGCTGACGTGCTACGCGAGCTTGATCAAATTTTGAATCGGCTCGAGCCAAAGCCGATCAGGCGTAACTTTCTGGCAGAGTCGGATTTGCCTTCACCACAGCCTGCCACTCCAGGTCGGATTGAGTTGGTCCGGTATCCAAACAAGAACGAACAGCAACCCGGTTGGATGATGTTTGCCTGGCCGGCCGCTCGCGCGCTCGAGACCCGCGAC
>JANLZV010000329.1:0-2464 GCA_031366425.1 Pyrinomonadaceae bacterium
AGCGTCCGACGGATCGGGACCCATGTAGTAATGAATTTCGCTGCATGGCCCACATGGGCCGGTGTCGCCCATCTGCCAGAAGTTGTCCTTGCGATCAAAACGCAAAATTCGCTCGCGCGGCGCGCCCACCTGTTCCCAAAAGTTCTCGGCGTCTTCGTCGGGTCCAACCTGATCGTCGCCTTCAAATACAGAAAACCACATCCGCGCCGGGTCGAGCTTGAACTCATTTACCAGCAGGTCCCAGGCAAACTTAATTGCGTCTTCTTTGAAATAGTCGCCGAACGAAAAATTCCCCAGCATCTCGAAAAACGTCTGGTGCCTCGCGGTTTTGCCGACTTCGTCGAGATCGTTATGTTTGCCACCCGCGCGCAGGCATTTCTGCGACGAGGCGGCGCGCGCGTAGTCGCGTTTTTCGATGCCCAAAAACACATCCTTAAACTGATTCATCCCGGCGTTAGTGAACAGTAACGTCGGATCGTTGGCGGGCAACAGGGGCGAGGAGCGCACGCGGGTGTGACCCTGGCGCTCGAAGTAGTTCAGAAAAATCTCGCGAATTTCGTTTCCGGTCATTGTTTTGTCGCAACCTTTAAACTAATTACAGCAGTCTGCACGCAGATGGAGACCTGCATGACTAATCAATCACTGCCGACGAATTCGAAGTTTAGCATGCGGTTTCGAATGACATGAAATAGCGAGCTTTTTCCTGGTTCGCGACCGTGGAGAATGAGGTTGTCGTATCGGGCGATTAAGGTTCCTCAAGGTCAATTTTCGCAGCCCCTCGCACTTTTTCACTAACGAGCTCAAACGAAAACCCTTGTCTCAGCAGATGGTCAAAGAGGCTCTTGGCTTCAGCGTGGGTTTTTGGCTTGCCACGCAGGCGCGTCCTTTTTTCTACCGCCAGATCGATTAGATCCTCTTCCGGAGTTTCCTCGAATACCTGTTTCAACGCACCTTCGGCTACGGCGGGTTCTACTTTTTTCATCGTTAAGTCGCGTTGCAAACGCCGCCGGCCGATTGGTCGCTGCTTCACTTTCCAGGAAGCGTAGTTCAACGCGAAGCGTTCGTCATCGAGATACCCGTATTCGCGCAGCCGCGCAATAACCGCTTCAACGATCTCCTCGTTTGTATGTCGGCCCTCCAGCAAACGCTCGCGGAGTTCGGCGACCGAACGCGACCTGGCGGTCAGCAGTGTCGCCGCCCTTTTAAAAGTGCGTTCCCGCATTTTCTCCGGACTGATCGGCACCGCCTCCGAATCGCCTTCCGGTTTTCTCGATCTCATGCGCCGCATGCGAACATTTAACCACAAACAACTGCTCGCTACCGCACCGCAGGTGCGCGCAATCGCCACGGGGACTTCGCGCACTTACAATGCAGACATGGACGGCATCCTGATTATTGATAAGCCAGCAGGGCTGACTTCGCACGACGTGGTTGATCAGGTGCGGCGGATTCTGCGGGTGCGTCGAGTGGGCCACACGGGCACGCTCGATCCTTTCGCCACGGGAGTACTCGTAGTAATGGTTGGTCGCGCCACACGGCTCGCACAATTTCTCAGTGCGGTGGAGAAGGAATACGAGGCAGTCATTCGGCTTGGTTATGCAACTGACACGGGCGATCGAACTGGAAAGCGAATTTCGGATGACAGCGACAGCGCTCACGGCGGTCGGGCTGGTGGTTTGAGCGATCAGGAAATCGAGACGGCGTTGGCAGGTTTGCGTGGTGAGATTGATCAGGTGCCGCCGATGTACTCTGCCAAAAAGCAGGCGGGTCGCAAGCTTTACGAACTCGCGCGGCGAGGCGAAGAAGTTGAGCGACCGGCGGTGCGCGTTAACATTCATGAATTCGAGGCAGTCAGAAACGGCGAGGAGCTGATTAAAGATAACGGCGACGGAACGTTTGATATATTGGCGCGCGTAGTCTGTTCAACCGGTACTTACGTTCGCACATTGGCGGAAGACTTTGGCCGGGGGGTGAAGACGGGAGCGCATCTGGCAGAACTTCGGCGCACTCGCGTCGGCGACTTCCACATTGACAGCGCGCACACGCTTCAACAGTTGCAGGACGCGGTGGCCGATGAGGCGATTGGCACGCTCTTGCGCTCGCCGGACGAAGCCCTCGGGCGCTTGCCCGCGGTAGATTTGAGTTCTGATGATATCCGCCGAGTCAGGAATGGTGTCGCTGTCCGTAGCGGCGCTTTATCGCTGAATTGTGAAGATGGAGAACTGGTGCGGATGCGCGATGAAGTTGGGAATCATTTGATCGCGGTGGGCAGGTACGATGGCGCCGGCCAGACGCTGCACCCAATCGTAGTAATTTCGTTGGAAAACTGATGAAAAAACGCTACTGGATTTTGAGCGCGACCGGCTCGGCGCTGGTTGCTTCAGTTGTTGCCAGGTTGCTCATGCGTCCTGCCGACGTTGAATGGGAGACGAACCGCGAGGCGGTGTTCCATGCTGACCGCTCG
>JANLZV010000331.1:0-2705 GCA_031366425.1 Pyrinomonadaceae bacterium
ATCAATTCAGATCGACTGCAACCTGGGCATTTACGAGCCTGGTATTCGTGGTCGTGGGAGGATTTTTCTTTATCGCATACCGTAAGGATGGAATTGCGGCTAAGATTTTTTCCGGCGAGATGGGGATGCAGTTTGTGACACTATTCTTGATCGTGATCGCAATCATTCTTTTCGGGATTATGGGCACACTTGAAGGCCGAGAGCTCGCAGCCCTGCTGGGGGGACTATCGGGTTACATTCTCGGGAAGACTGGCTTCAAGCGCGACGACCCACCGGCCCAGACACCAAATGCCAATGCGGATCCCATTTAACCCTAGACACGGAGCCGAAACCGGCTTAGATCAGCAAGGCGCCTTCCTGAACGGTCGGGCTACTGCCCCGGGGGAATCGCGGCGAGTTCACTTTGTAGCGGCTTCTTTTTGTTTCGCGAAGTCCGGCAGGACCTCGAACACTTCCAGCGCATACTTCACGTTTCCAAACGGCGCCGAAACCTGCACCCCGCGAATGATGTCGCCTACTTCCAGCAGCGACTCTCGTGCGATCTTCAATCCTTCATCGCGTCCGGCTTCTTTGCTGATCGCCGAAGCGGTGCGCATCCGTTCCATAATCGAAGGCGTCACGCGCACACCCGGCACTTCGTTGTGTAGGAACTCAGCGTTGCGATAAGAGACGAGTGGCCAGATGCCGGCCACGATCGGGATCTTCACGTGTTCAATGCTCTTGATGAAGTCGCGTAACTGATCGGTGTCGAATACCGGTTGCGTAATCGCATACTGCGCGCCCGCTTCTACTTTGTATTCAAACCGCCGGATCTCTTCTTCGGGATTGATCGCGCCCGGATTAACCCCAACGCCAATGCAGAACGCGGTGGGTTGACCGATCGGATTGTTGCCGAGGTCGAGGCCGTGATTCAGTTTGTTGACCATGTTGGTCAGGCCAATCGCATCGATATCGAAAACAGCAGTCGCGTCAGGATACGGCCCCATCTTTGGCGGGTCGCCCGTTATCAGCAGGAGGTTGTGGATTCCGAGCGCAGAGGCGCCCAACAGGTCTGACATCATTCCCAGCAGATTTCGGTCGCGGCAGCAGTAATGCAGAACTGACTCGATTCCGATTTGTTGTTCAACCAGCACAGCCGTCGCCAACGCACTCATCCGCGACTGCGCACGCGCTCCATCAGGAATGTTTACGCCATCCACGCCTGCGCTCTTGAGGAGGCGAATTGAATCGAGCGTCTTTTGCGCATCCACACCCTTGGGCGGCAGGACTTCCACCGAAGTCACAAACTCACCGTTAACAATTTTCCGCGACCAGGCCGAACGTTCTGCGGGCAGCACCATCACAAATTCAGACGAAACAATCTCCGTCACTCGGGCAAGCGGGCCGGAGTTGCTAATTGAACGCTGAGCTCGCGGCGAAGCGGCGCGGACGGCATCGGAAATTAGCTTGATGTGGCCGGGCGTCGTGCCGCAGCACCCGCCAATAAACTTCGCGCCTGACTGAATAAACCGTTTCGCAAACTTCGACATATACTCCGGCGAGCACATGTAAAACTGTCGGCCTTGAACGTCGCGCGGCAATCCGGCATTTGGTTGGGCCGCCAGCTTCTTCTTGGTCACGGCGCGCATCTTCTCGAGCGCGCTCAAAATGATCGCCGGACCTACGCCACAGTTAAGCCCAATAACGTCGGCGCCCCATTCATCGAGTTGAGCGGTTAACAGTTCAGGGGTAGTGCCGAAAGAAGTGTTGCCGTCTGTTTGGATCGTCATCTGGGCGACGATCGGCAAATCGCAGAGTTCGCGCACGGCCCGGATGGCCTGATGGATTTCAGAGAGGTCGTTGAAAGTCTCAAGCGAAAAAAGATCTACATCACCTTCGAGCAGCGCCGCCACTTGCTCCTTGAAGAAATCCTTCGCTTCGTCAAACGACGTTGGACCATAAGGCTCGATCCGCAGGCCCAACGGGCCAACCGAGCCGGCGACGTAACAGTCTTCGTCTCCGCCTTCCCGAGCCAGGCGGGCGGCAGTGATATTGATTTCGCGCAGGCTGCCTTCGAGGCCGTATTGAGCGAGCTTGGGCGCGGTGGCCCCAAACGTATTTGTTTCCAGGATGTCTGCGCCGGCGCGACAGTATTCCGAATGGACCTCACGCACGAGATCAGGGTTGCTGAGATTCACCTCATCGTAGCAACGATTGATGTAAACACCCTTGGCGTAGAGCATCGTGCCCATCGCGCCGTCGAAGACGTGGATGTTGTCGGATTCAAGTGCGTCTCGAAAGTTTTTCATCTGAAGTAGGACAGACATTCTTGTCTGTCAGGTTTCCTTCATTTGATTAGCGGACAGGCAGGAATGCCAGTCCTACAAAAAAAGCCCGCGCTAAACACGCGGGACTTCAACGGTCAATGAAGTTTTTTCGGGTTGGGTCTGGCGAGACTTGCCCGAGCTGTTTAGCCGTTTGTTTTACGTGGCCGCAAGTCGCCTTAACTCACCACGTTTTCATTTGTGCTTATACGCCCTCTCGAATCTGGCTGTCAAGGAAGGCTGTTATCACAGAACCTTGTTATCACAATGTTTGAGCTGGCGGCGTGGCGCCCAGTTGTCAGAACCGCCTGCGTCACTGGGCGGATCCAGCCGCTAACTAGACTGTGTGAAAACCCGAGAAGTCGAACGGTAATTTGCAGGTGAGGAAGGGTGGCTTGCCCC
>JANLZV010000332.1:0-2753 GCA_031366425.1 Pyrinomonadaceae bacterium
CCTCTTTCTGCGCAAACTCGCGCACGGTTTGGACCAGGGCTTTGTGATCTTCAGTCAACTCGAAGTCGATCATTTTGGGCTTCTTTCTCTTTGAAATTGGAGTGTGATTTAGACCGGACATCTTAACCAGTCCAAAGTCCGACGTCCAATGTCTAACGTGGGACGGTCTACGACATTGGACTTTGGACGTTGGACTTTGGACGCTATACTTTCCTCATGCCGAAAAAAGTGAAGCCGCGGGTAGTGAAGGTTGGATTGATCCAGATGAGTTGCGGACCGGAGCCGCAGGCTAATCTAAAAAAAGCAATCGCTCGCATTGGTGAAGCTGCAAAAAAAGGCGCCCAAATCGTTTGCCTGCAGGAGCTTTTTCGTTCGCAGTATTTCTGCCAGACAGAAGACATCGAAATCTTCAAACTCGCCGAACCAATCCCTGGTCCAACTACGGAAGCTCTCGGCAAAGTGGCCCGGAAACACAAAGTCGTCATCCTGGCTTCACTTTTTGAGAAGCGCGCCGCCGGTGTTTATCACAACACGGCCGTGATCATCGACGAAACCGGGAAAATTACGGGCAAGTATCGCAAGATGCACATCCCGGATGATCCGCTCTACTACGAAAAATTCTATTTCACGCCGGGCGACCTCGGCTTTCAAACTCACGATACAAAACACGCGAAGGTCGGAGCCCTCGTTTGTTGGGACCAGTGGTTTCCCGAAGCCGCGCGACTGACCGCGATGAGCGGCGCCGAAATCATCTGCTATCCGACTGCGATTGGGTGGTTGCCCGATGAAGACCAGGAGATGAACCTGGCACAGCATTCCGCCTGGGAAACGATCCAGCGTGCGCATGCGATCGCAAATGGCGTTTACGTAGTGGTGGTCAATCGTGTAGGGGCTGAAGGCAAACTCAATTTTTGGGGGCAATCGTTTGTCGCGGACCCGTTTGGACGCATCATCGCGAAGGCCTCATCGGACCAGGAAGAAGTGCTGGTGGTTGATTGCGATCTCGGCAAGATCGAGGAGACGCGCCAAAATTGGCCTTTCCTGCGCGACCGGCGGATCGACTTCTACGCCCCCCTCGCATCTCGTTTGATCGATCCGGCCGCCGGAAAATAATCATTCATGACAACCCCGGCCGAACTTGGTTACCACATGCCCGCTGAGTGGCGGCGTCACGCCGCGACGTGGCTGTCCTGGCCCAAGGATCCTGAAACGTGGCCAGATCGCGTGCCACGCGTTCAGGAAATTTTTCTTCAGATGATGGCTGCCCTCGCGCCGCACGAGATCGTTAATCTTTTGGTGGACGACGAGAAAACTGAAGCAGCGGTGCGCAGTCGTTGCGTCTTTGATGGCAGCGACAACATTCGTTTCCATCGAGTCCCCACAGTGGACTCATGGATTCGCGACTATGGGCCAAACTTTCTCGTTTCCGACAAGCTAAAGTCTCCCGGACATTCGCTGGCTTACAACGATTGGATCTTTAACGCCTGGGGAAACAAGTATGAGGAACTGAAAAAAGACAACCAGGTGCCGCAGTTGCTTGAGGGCTACCTGGCGGTTCCACGCTTCGCCCCTGGAATCGTGATGGAGGGTGGATCGATTGAAGTGAATGGCGAGGGTTGCTTACTCACCACGGAACAATGCCTGCTGAATTCAAATCGCAACCCGCACCTCACTCGGGTCGAGATTGAACAACACCTGAAGAATCACCTAGGTGTTAGTAAGGTACTTTGGCTCGGCGAAGGAATTGTTGGCGACGACACGGACGGGCACATCGATGACATTGCGCGTTTTGTAGCCCCTAACGTGATCGTCTGTGCGGTAGAAGACGATCCTCAAGATGCCAACTTCGAATTGCTGCAAGATAACTTAAGACGGTTGCAGTTGATGACCGATGCCGGCGGTCGCGCGTTTGAAATCGTCACGCTTCCGATGCCCGGCGTCGTCGGCGGTACCAGCACCGATAGCCGCAACCTCGATCGTTTGCCGGCATCGTACGCCAATTTCTATATTGCGAACGGCGTGGTGCTCGCGCCGGTCTTCGGCCACCGCAACGATGAACGAGCGTTGCAAATCCTTGTAAAATTATTTCCTTCGCGGCGAGTGGAGGGCATTAACTGCGAACCATTGGTGTGGGGGATGGGCACTATTCACTGCGTTACTCAGCAACAACCTGAGTCTTAATCCGCAGATTGCGCAGATGCCGCAGATTTGGTGAGAACGAATCGACGGTATTCAAGACTTCGCGAACCAAAGTTGATGAGTAGACCAACCTCGTGACCAGTGGCCTTTAGATAATTTATTACTTGCGCCTCTTCTGTTCCACTTATCCTGGCAAGCGCTTTTAGTTCAACCACGACACCGCCGAAACAGATGAAATCAGCGCAGTACTTCGTCTGAAGGACCTGTCCCTTGTAAACGAGCGGCAACCTTACCTCTCGCTCAAACGGAATGCATCTTTGAGCAAACTCGATTGCCAAAGACTCCTGATAGACGGGTTCCAAGAATCCACAACCCAGCCGGCGGTGGACTTCCATCGCGGCGCCGATGATTGCGTAGGTTCGCGGATCACTTTCCGTCAGATTCTTCAGCACACTGGGATCTTACCTGTGTTCACCTCTTTATCTGTGCCATCGGCGGAATCTGCGGATAACAGATTTTTCGCAACAGTTTTTGCATCTTCAAGTGTCAGAACACGGCCGTCGAGTTGCATTTCATAAACCGCTCGCGTGATCTCGCCCATCTGCGGTCCGGGC
>JANLZV010000353.1:0-2352 GCA_031366425.1 Pyrinomonadaceae bacterium
GTCGCGGGAGAAACGTTTGCGCAAAAGGTCGAACGACTCAGCGCCGTTGCAGCAGCCGCTAAGCAACGTGCCGACGGTGGGTGAAAAATAAATCCGCAGATTACGCAGATTTCACCGATTGCGTAGACAATACTTCAGTGCCTTAACAGGGTCGCGATTCATCACCCCCGGTCGTTTCCACTCGCCATGATCTGCGCAATCTGCGGAAGATCATCTTTCCCTTTCTTCGCCGCCAACAAGGTGTGAACCACCACTGCCACTACGATGATCGCGCCGCCGATCAAAGCCCATTGACTTGGGCGCTCGCCGATCACCAAAAATACCCAAATAGGATTCAAGACAGGTTCCACGTAACCTACGATTCCGGCGTCAAGGGATCGCGCGCCCCGCGCCATCGCTACCGTGAAGAGCGTGTACGCAAGTCCGATTTGGACCACTCCTAAATAGACGATGCTCAGTCCGTCGTGCAGTGAGAGATGCGGCAAGACTTTCAATCCCGCCGACGCCGCCACCAGTACCAGCAGAAGATTCCCGTAGATTACTGACGATGCGCGATTCACGTCTCGGGCCCGCGGATGACGCAGCAGCAGGAAGTAACAAGCGAAACAGAGTCCGGACGCCAGCGCGAGCAGATTTCCCGTAACATCCTGCGGGCGTAGCTTGCCGACGAAAAACAACGACATGCCGATCACGCAAAGCGTTACCGTGATCAGATCACGACGGCGAAACTTTTCTTTGTAGAACAGCGGTTCGAGAATCAACAGATAAACGGGCGCGGTGTATTGAAGAAAGATGGCATTCGCCGCGGTAGTCTCTTTGGTCGCAAGCACAAAGAGCAGGAGGAGCGCAGCGTAAAGCACCGAGGCGAGCGCAGTAACGCGGTTAAGCCGAAAGCCTTCGTGACGCGTGAAAATGGCGACTGTGATGGCCGCCAGAAGAGAACGGCCGAAAGAGAGTTCCAGGCCGGAGATGGAGGTCCACTTAATAAACAGGCCGCCAGTGCTCCAGAGCACCGCGGCCGCGATTACGAAAAGGAGTGGGGAAGTTTTTCTATCTGCCATTGGCAGCGCGCTCTTAAGACTGCGGGGGCGCCCGCGGTCCTAATCAAGCGGTTCCAGGGAACTTCTAATCGATCTGCTCCGATGATTGGTCCTTGACTTGATTATTCGCTTTCAAAAATTTTCCAAACACAGCATTCCACGGCGGTATCACCACCGACACGGCGCCATAGATACTGGCCTGACAGGCAAGACGAATCAAAGGCTTGGGATCGGTCGTATCGAGGTAGCCAAATTCCTTGATCTGCTTTCCTTCGCGTACTGCCACATCTGAAAGTTTTTCGGCGCCGCCCAAAACTCCCACCCAGCACGTGCCACATGAAGCCGATCGACACTCGACCGGGATTGGACCTTCAGGACGCCGTGAATCTATCTCGCGCCAGTTGCGCGTGCGATCGTCTGACGCACCCCAGGCTATATCCTGATCGTGTTTCATCGTATAAAAGCCGTTTTCATCAGTCTCATCGTAGGTGACCGTCCACTTTCGGTCGACCGTCTTGAGGAAACCAAACAGGCCCTGACCGTCGTCCTTGGCGCGGTCGCGTAGGATTTGTTCGGGCGTCTGCTTTGCGTGCTTGCGGTCGAGCAGCATCTCACCTTTCGCGCTCTTAAAAGCGGCGAGACCTGACTGCCGCAGGGTCATGAGTCCGGCGGCGGTAATTCCCACCAGCAATGAAGTATCTACGCCTGCGGCTTTCGAAACCTCGCCGGCCATTCTTAGGATCAGATCTGAAAGCTGCTCGCTGGCGGCAGTCGCCGGTTGGGCGAAGCTCCCCGCCAAAGACTCGATTGCAGACTTCACTTGCGGCCAATAGCGGTGGCCGTAAAGAAACTTATGAGACGAATCGATCTGGTCCTTGAGGAAATATCGGCCCTTCATCAATAGTTGGCGCGCCAGCTCTTCCTGGTCGTCGGCCCCTTCAAACGCCTGGAACAATGAGATCGGGTAAAACGCAAACCAAATCTGGGTCGCGTTTTTGTCAACCTCATGAACGGATCGGATGAGAGCGCTAAGGGTCCCGGCCCAGGCCTCTTCGTCGTGTTGGCTGAGATAACTTTCGAGTGCGCTGGTGCTGATGCTGTCAAGTTTTGTAGTCATAATTTGAAACGGCGATTATAACCACGATGCCTCGAACTTCACAGCGCGCGCTGCCTTCAGCTGCTGGGACCGCGGGCGCCCACGTCCGCACTAGCACACTCGAAGTGCGGGCGGGTCGCCCGCGCTCCTACGCCAAGTGAAAATATTGACAAGTCGAACCTGGACGGGTAAAAGTCGATTCGCCCCCAAGTCAAC
>JANLZV010000357.1:0-9330 GCA_031366425.1 Pyrinomonadaceae bacterium
CGACCTGCCCCTTCCGTTCCCGCGCTTCACTTACGCGGAAGCTATGCGGCGATGGGGTTCGGATAAGCCCGACCTGCAAATTCAGGAAATGGAACTGCAAGACCTTTCAAGTGAACTCACCGGGTCTGACTTCGCGCCATACGCTGCGGCAATTGCGGCTGGGGGCGAAGTGAAAGGATTGGTAGTCAGGAATGGCGCCGGCCTTTCGCGTAAAGTGCTCGACGATCTACAGGAATTTGCCAAGCGATACGGCGCGACTGGACTCGCCTGGATCAAGCTTGCAGACGAGACCACTTCGTCGTTACTCAAGGCTCTGGGCGGGGAGACTGTCGCGCGTCTCGCGGAGGTTGCGCGCGCTCAAAAGGGCGACGCTGTTTTGATCGTGGCCGGAAAACCGAAGACAGTCGCGGCGAGCTTAGGTGCGTTGCGAAATGAAATCGCCCGCCGTGAGAAATTAATTCCGGCGAACGTCTATGCGCCGCTCTGGGTAACTGAGTTTCCCATGTTCGAGTATCACGATGACGATGATCGTTACTACGCGATGCATCATCCATTCACTTCGCCAGTTGACGAAGATCTGTCGTTACTCGAACGGGCGGTTGACGGCGGTGAGACCGCGCTGCTGGGAAAAATTCGGACGAAAGCCTACGACCCGGTGATTAATGGAGTTGAGCTGGCAAGCGGGTCGATTCGTATTCACCGGCGCGATGTTCAGCGCCTGGTGTTCAAAGCGTTAGGCATGACTACTGAAGAAGCGCGATCGCGTTTTGGGTTCTTTCTGGACGCGCTCGAATTTGGCACGCCGCCACACGGCGGAATCGCACCCGGCATCGAGCGACTGCTGATGGTGCTCGTGCCTACTGACAACATTCGCGACGTGATGGCTTTTCCCAAGACAGCTTCGGCCGCCGATTTAATGATCGATGCGCCAGGAGAAGTTGATGCAAAGCAGTTGGAGGAGTTGCACCTCAAGGTTGTCGACCGAAGTTAAGCTTCGCTATTAGTCATCTGAAGACCTCAGTCATTGGCCCGGCGGCGAGTCGCGGAAATTATTGACCGTCACGATGATCACTCTTAAAACTTCACAGCGCGAGGAGATTGTTTCGCACGCGATGGAGGCCGCGCCAGACGAGTGTTGCGGTCTGATTAGCGGCGCCGAGGATGGCCGGGCCAGTAATATTTATCCGTTGCGAAATGTGGCTGCGGATAGCCTCGTCTCCTACGAAGCTGGTCCTGAAGAGCTCTTCGCGGCGCAACGAAGCATGCGCGAACGCGGCGAGCAACTCCTCGCAATCTATCATTCTCATCCGCGTGCAGCCGAGCCCGAGCCTTCGGCCACGGATGTGCGGTTAGCTTTTTATCCCCAAGCGATCTATTTCATAGTGGGCCTCGCCGGCGAGCTTCCGGTGATGCGGGCGTTTCGGATTTCAGAGCGCGATGAACGATGGGAGCAGGTTGAGTATGAGGTGGCGGGCGAGTAAGATTGAACCAATTAAAGGCGTTGAGCGTAGGAATTCCTGACGATGGAGACCAAACGAACCAAATACGATACTAATCCGCTCAATGCAGACGAGGTCAGGAAGACGGAAGAAGTGTGGGGGCAGCCGGGCGTCGAAGGAGCTCCCACCCGCGAAGTTGGCAGCGCAACTCGCGAGATCGGTTCTTCGGCTAATGAGGCGGCGCGGGCTAATCGTTATTCGGAGGCGCCTACTCGTCGTTACGACACGCCGCCGTTGGATTCCCCTTACCAATCAGTCTTCGTTCCGCCGGCCTATTCGCAACCTGCGCCCTATCAGCCGGCCCTGGCGCCTGATACACAGTTAAGGCAAAAGCCGACTGCACGAACAGTGGCTGGATTGGGATTGCCTGAGAAGTGGGCCATGGTCCTTCCTTACGCCCCGTTCTTCATTGGCCTCGTAGTGTCGCTGATCGAATTGTTTCTGGTGCCGCGCTCGGAGGTTCGGGTACGATTTCACGCGTCGCAGGGTTTGTCGCTTCACATTGCTTTGATTGTGGTGCAGACGCTCTTTGGAGTGGTGGGTGCGATCACAGGCAACTCGGTTGGCGGCTCGCTCTTCTCGGTCGCAGCCATGATCTTTCTGTTAATTTCTATGTTACGCGTATGGAAGGGCAAGCCACACCATATCGCGCCCATCGCCGAACCCTCGCAGTGGTTTAACCAGCATATCGAACCGCGAAACAAATCCTGAAGCCTTGTCTCTCGCCCGAGCTCTTCTGGCACTGACCTTGCAGTATCTTTGCTGCCGGAGCTTGAAGTTGTAAGGAGAGTCAATCTTGAATTATTTTCGGACTGAAATCGTGCTTAAAGACGCGGCTAATGTTGCGTTTTGGTTCAGCTTCAGCTTTCGATTCACAACTTCATCGCAACGTCGCCAAAGCAAACTGCCGATTACGGACGGTCATCGCATCGAGGTTCAACCTCAGGTGCTCGGCTCGAACGTAGCGAAAAAGTTCAGACCCGCGCAGGATGCGGGCGAATAATAAATTCAGGGTAGCGCAATTATTGTTGGTACGGAGGAGTGAAATGATTAGAACGAATTACAGCAGAACCCAAAGATTAATGACGGCGGTAGTGACCTTCGCACTGTTTGCGTTGCCCCTATCGGTTTTTTCTCAAACACAGATCAAGTTACACAGCAACAAATACAAGCTCAGTGATGATGTAAAACTCGGTCGCCAGGCAGCTACCGAAGCTGAGCAACAGTTGCCGATTCTGAATGATTCGGAAGTCACCGGTTACCTGTCGCGCGTGGGCCAACGGCTGGTGAATTCGATTCCGTCGGAATTTCGCCATTCCGAGTTTCAATATTATTTCAAAGCCGTCAACGCGAGCGACATCAATGCGTTTGCCTTGCCCGGTGGTCCAATGTACGTCAACCGCGGCATGATTGAAGCTGCGCGCAGCGAAGGTGAAATGGCTGGCGTTATGGCCCACGAGCTGAGCCATGTGGCCCTCCGCCATGGTACGGCGCAGGCAACCAAGGGACAGAAGTACGGTTTGCTCGCCGGCATTCTGGGTATCGGCGGACAAATCATTGGCGGTCCGGCAGGGGCGGCTGCGCAGATTGCCGGCCAGGGAGTCGGAGTCTATTTTCTGAAGTTTAGTCGTGAGTATGAAACTGAGGCTGACATTCTGGGTGCGCGCATCATGGCGGGCGCGGGCTACGACCCACGCGATTTGGCGCAGATGTTTAAGACGATCGAAGAGCGCGGTGGCGGCAGCAGCGGCGGCTTTCTCAGCAGTCACCCCAGCCCGTCTGATCGTTATGCACGAATCAACCAGGAGGCGCAGTATCTTCGAGTTTCGAATCCTATTCGCGATACGCGCGATTTCGAGCGCATCCAGGCACGCCTGCGCGGTATGGGCCGGGCCTCGTCAATGGAAGAAATTGCCCGCAGGGGTCAACGCTCTCCGAATGGCGAGAACACTGGAAACTACCCCACTACCGCACCGCGCGGTCGAGTGTCGGCTCCGTCAACTCGTTATCAGCAGTATTCGACCCTCGGCGGCATGGTTCGCGTAAGCGTCCCAAACAATTGGCGACAGCTGGAGGAAAATGGTTCTGTTTGGTTTTCGCCGGAAGGTGCCTACGGGCAATATCAAAACCAGTCGGTTTTCACGCACGGCGCCAACCTCGGCATCATGCAGAGTCAGAGCGGCAATCTGCAACAGGCGACCCAGCAGTTCATTAGCGGCCTAACGCAAGGCAACACCAATCTGCGTCAGCGTGGAAATCTTATGCGGACCACTGTCGGCGGACGGAGTGGTTTAACTACAACTCTGAGCAACATCAACGAAGCTACTGGGGAAGCAGAAACGGTCACGCTGATCACCACACAGCTTCAGGACGGCCAGCTCTTCTACATGTTGGCAGTAGCGCCGCAGAATGAATCAGCAAGCTATCAAACTGCTTTCCGAAACATTCTTCGTTCACTTCAAATAAACGGCTAGTAACTTTGTGCTAGACGTGGAACAGGCAGAAGGCCCGCTCGAACAGAGCGGGTCTTTTGTTTTAAGTCTGCAGTTGGACTAGACGTGAAGCTTGGCTTCTTGCCAAAGGCCTTCCAGTTCATCGAGCGTCGTCTCATCGAAGGTTCGACTTTGTTTGAGTAAGCTTCCCTCGATATAGCCAAAGCGTCGGCGAAATTTGCGGTTGGTCAACTTCAGCGCTGCTTCCGGTTCCACTTTTAGATGCCTCGAGATATTGGTGACGGCGAACATGAGGTCACCCAGTTCTTCACGTACCTGGGTGTGGCTCGCTTCACTTTCCGTCGTTGAGTGGGTTTGAATGGCCCCGCGCAGTTCACCGATCTCTTCTTCCAATTTCGCGAAGATGTCTTCAAGTTTTTCCCAATCGAACCCAACGCGGGCCGCCTTGGTGGATAGTTGGTGTGCTTCCATCAGCGCAGGAGCTTTTGATGAAACGCCGTCGAGCAGCGACTCGGTGCCTTCAGATTTTCCGGCAGCGCGTCGTTCTTCGGCCTTCATCGCTTCCCAGTTCAGCAACACCGTGGCGGTATCGTTGGCGGCCACATCGCCGAAGACGTGGGGATGCCGGCGCACCATCTTCGCGTGAATCGCGTTCGTCACATCGTCAATGGAAAAGTCACCGCGTTCGTTCGCTACCTGAGCGTAAAAAACTATTTGAAAAAGAAGATCGCCAAGCTCGTCGCGCAGTTCGTGCGATCGGCCCGCCCGCGCTTCTTCGACAGCTTCAAACGCTTCATAAGCTTCTTCCAACAACATCGGCGCGAGCGTGGCGTAAGTCTGTTCGCGGTCCCACGGACACCCATCCGGTGAACGCAGTTTTTCCATCAATTCAATCAGATCGTTAAAGGTTGCAGGCATGGCGGTAGTTTAGAGTCGAAAGTCTAAAGTCCAAAGTGGAACGCGCCGCAGGCGGATTTGCGGTCGACGAGTTAATGCCCAGGAATTGCCGGAGAACAGCGAAATCCGCGCTGTTTGCGAGCGTTAGTTTGGGGTGCTACCATCGTGCTCACACTAGACTTCGAACCGAATATCGTGAGCCGAGAGTGCAGTTGGTCGAACTCTGGGCAGGACAGGCAGGCGAAATGAGCGATGAACAATCAAATTTTAAGGTAACTGATCGACGACTCTTCAATTCCGACGGATCAGCTCGGGATGTTCCACCTGAAGAGAAACCCGAGGCGCCGCGGGCAGCACAACCAGAGGAAGCAGTGGTAGCGGTGCCGGCTTCGGAACCTTCGATCGAACCAGTGTATCCGTCCGCGGACACAGTTGAATCGGCTGCCGGCAAAGAACCCGAAATTCCGCTGCAGTCTCCATTCCCCCCACAGCAACACGATGCCGCCGAAGACCCGGATGAGGCCGAACTGCTCGGCGCAGACGACCCCGCGAGTTTCGTAAACTTCATGATGTCGATTGCGTCAAATGCCGCTTCATCGCTGGGGATGATGGAGCATCCGGCTACAGGAAAGCGCGAAGTTGATCTTGAGTTAGGCAAGCACTGGATCGATATTTTGGGCATGCTCGAAAATAAGACGCGCGGAAATTTGCTGGCCCAGGAACAACAAGTCATCGAAGGGTTGCTGGCAGATTTGCGGATGCAATACGTCTCGCTGAGCAATGCCGCGCCGCTCAAGCCGCGCACTTATTCGGGTAGCGACATCACCGGCGCTAAATAGAGTCCAAAGTCCATTGGACTAATTATGAAGCTAACGTTCTTAGGCACTGGAACTTCAACCGGAGTGCCTTCCATCGGCTGTGAGTGTGAGACCTGCGTTTCAGACGATCCACGTGATAAACGTTTGCGCGTTTCAGTCCTGATTGAACATGCGGGCCAGTCAGTTTTGGTCGATACCTCATCCGACTTTCGTCAGCAGGCGCTGCGCTTCGGATTGAAACACCTCGACGCGGCCCTGATCACACATTGCCACGCCGATCACATCTTTGGCCTCGACGATATTAGACCCCTCAACTTCCGTTACGGGCCACTCGGACTCTATGCCAATGACCGCGCCTGGGTCGATATCAAGCGCATCTTCAAATACATCTTTGAGCCCTCTCACTTCGGCGGTGGTTTGCCGCAGGTGATCCCGCACACGGTTTCCTCCGGCGCATCGTTTTGCCTCGGCAGTGATCTGCTGATCACGCCTCTGGAAGTGATTCATGGCCGGCTGCCGGTGATGGCTTACCGCTTCAACGACTTTGCCTATCTAACTGATCTGAGCGAAATCCCCGCAGCGTCCGCCGAAGCTTTAAGCAATCTCGACGTACTGGTGCTCGATTGTTTGCGTTTCATGCCACACCCGACGCACCTCTGGCTGGACAAAGCAATCGAGTTTATCGAACGGCTTCGTCCGCGCCGAACTTTCCTGACGCATATCGCGCACGATGTAATGCATGAACGAGACTCCGCGAAGTTACCGGCGCGCGTTGAGTGGGCTTACGATGGATTGCAGGTAAGTGATGAGTAGTAAGCTCCTATGAGATTATTTCACGGCACCGACAATGCAGAGATTCAACGGCCTACTGTGCTCACGCTCGGAGTGTTTGACGGACTCCACCTCGGTCACCAGTTAATCATGCGCACCGTCGTCAAACGCGCGGCCGAGACGGGAGCGGTGCCGACGGTGATCACTTTCGATCCTCATCCGCGCGCGGTGTTGCATCCCGAATCAGCCCCCCCGCTGTTGCAAACGCTCGATCAAAAAGTTGAAGGCTTCGGCGCGCTCGGCATCGAGCAAACGATCGTGGTTCGATTTGACGAAGCCTTTTCACAAATTCGTGCCGAGGAGTTTCTAAGAGACGTGGTGAAGGACCGACTCCACGCGAAAGAAGTCTACCTTGGTTGCGGATTTGCTTTTGGACACGACCGCGAGGGAAATATTGAACTACTACGGCGGGTTAGCCGAGAGCTTGGGTTCCTTGCGGACGAAGTCCCCGAGGTGAAATTCCGTAGCCGGCGAGTCAGCTCGAGCAACGTCAGGCGGCTGTTGGCTGAGGGCAAAGTGAACCTGGCGCGACGACTTCTGGGACGGCCTTACGGTGTCGAAGGGCGGGTGGAGCGAGGCGCCGAGCGTGGCCGCACGCTTGGGTTTCCCACGGCCAACCTGCATCCTCATAACCGCGTCATACCCCGTCACGGCGTTTACGTAACCGGCACTTTGATCGATGGACAGTGGCGACGCAGTGTCACAAATGTTGGCGTGAGGCCCACTTTTACGGCTGATATGGAACCTTCGGTGGAGACTTTCGTAATCGACTGGGCAGGTGATCTCTACGGGGATGTAGTGCGGGTGCGCTTTCTTCATCGCCTGCGCGATGAAAAGAAATTTGGCTCAATTGCTGAGTTGAAAACGCAAATTGATCAGGATGTGCAACGGGCGCAGAATTATTTCGAGCGCGAGGGTACGAAGCACATGCTTTCGTTAACCTAAAGTTTTAAGATTCAGAATATGAGTAACGCCTTAATACCTATCTCATCCGCTCCGGCCGGGCAAGATCCTGACAGCGGCGCCGGGCGAACCGATCTCGCGCCCGCAACTCTTCAGGCCAAGGCTCCAGCTACTGCACCAGCGCCAGAGCAGCTTACTGACGAACTAGTGTCCCAAATCCTGAAAGGCCGCGGCGTGCGCGGATGGCTGCGAGCTGCGCGAGTCGCTCGGGTGCTCGGCCTTTTTGCGTTGTACATCTTCCTTGACACCTATGACGTGCGCGCGTCGTTTAATCGCCGGCGTGTTGAGCGACTTGAAGACGAAGCCAAGAGCGGGAGTTGGAACGGCAGACTGCGAGCGCGTTATCAAAAGGCTTTGAGCCTAGCGGTTGACGCGGCCATTCGCTTATTGCGGTTGTTGATTTTCCGTGGACATGAGGGTTCGGAAAGGAAAGTTGAGCGACTCGCCTATCAGGCCGAGTGGCTCCGCCGGAGCTTGATTAATCTCGGTCCCACCTTCATCAAGATCGGTCAGGCGCTGGGCACACGCGCCGATCTGCTGCCGCTGGCTTACGTGAAGGAGTTGTCGACGCTGCAGGATCAGGTCCCCGCGTTTCCGACTTCAGAAGCGTACGCGCGAATCGAGTCGGAGCTGGGGCGGCCGCTGCATGAAAGTTTTCCGGAAATAGATCATGAGCCGGTAGCGGCGGCTTCTTTGGGCCAGGTGTATCGCGCGCGGCTTCCGACCGGCGAGGAGGTGGCAGTCAAAGTTCAGCGCCCGGGTTTAGCGGAAACGATCAGCTTCGACGTTGCCATCCTCTATAAGATCGTAAAACTGACGAACCGTTTCTTTCCGAAGCTTAATGAAAACGCTGACTGGGAAGGAATGCTGCATGAGTTTCACGCGACCGTGTTTGAGGAGACTGACTATGTGAAGGAAGGCCACAACGCCGATCGCTTTCGGGCGAATTTCAAGACGTGGCGTGCCATTCGGGTCCCGAAAATCTACTGGTCACATTCGAGCAGTAAAGTCCTGACGCTGGAGTTTATCCGCGGCACCAAGGTTACTGACCTCGAAGCCTTGCGCGCCCGACGCATTTCCGCGGTGAAGGTCAACCGGTTGCTGGTCCGCACTTATCTTAAGCAGCTGCTGGAGGATGGTTTTTTCCACGCCGATCCGCATCCAGGCAACTTGCTGGTGATGGACTCCGGCCATTTGGCTTTTTTCGACTTTGGCATGGTCGGCCGAATTACGCCGCAACTGCAGTCGCGAATGATTGATGCGTTTTTTCATGTGGTGAGTCGCGACGTGACCGGATTGGGCCAGGACATCATCAACCTGAACTTTCTCAAGCCGGGAGTGGATCCGGAAACCGTGCGGCCGGTGGTGGAGAAGCTGTTCAAGGTTTATTTGAATCTCAAACTCGGCGAAGTGAAGTTTAAGGAATTGACCTATGACCTGGCCGAGGTGGTTTATGAATACCCGTTCCGGTTGCCGGCAAACTTCACCTACATCATGCGCGCGTTAATGACGCTCGAAGGCATCGGCATTGCCACTGATCCGGAATTCAGTTTTTTCGAAACGGCCAAGCCTTACGCGAAAGAGTTTATGCTCAAGCGCGAGGGCCGCGTGTTTCGCAAACTAATTTTGGATAAGTTAATTGGGCGAGACAACGGCACCAGCCGACTGGAATGGTCACGCGTTTGGAAGCTTACCAAGATGGCCGCGCAGATGTATCTGGATCGTTAACTCACTCCATTTCTAAGATTCTGCTCAAGCGAAGTGTTGGGACCGCGGGCGCCCTCGCCCGCAACGTGTCCCAGCACTCGATCTCCGACGGAAATTCGGGGAGGGAATTGTTCGCGCTTCTCCTCATTAGCGGGCGAGGGC
>JANLZV010000371.1:0-4063 GCA_031366425.1 Pyrinomonadaceae bacterium
TTTGAGAGGGAGAGATAAGAAGAGGCGGTTTAGTGGGATTGCTAATCAGCAACCGCAAACTGCAATCCGAAATCTCGTATGAACCTCGGGAGTAAGTTATGAAGAAGCATGGAAAGAAGTACAACGCTGCGGCTGAGAAGATCGAAGCCGGGCGCAAGTACAATTTGGAAGATGCAGTTTCAAAAGTTAAAGAGATTGCTTTCGCAAAGTTTGACGAGACAGTTGAATTAACCATGTGGCTGGGAGTAGATCCCCGCAAGGCCGACCAACTCGTACGCGGCACCATCGTTTTGCCTCACGGTCTGGGTAAATCCAAAAGCGTTCTCGTAATCGCCCAGGGCGACAAGATCAAAGAGGCCGAAGAGGCCGGAGCTGATTTTGTCGGCGGCGAAGAAATGGTCGAAAAGATCAAAGGCGGCTGGCTCGACTTTGACGCCGTGGTGGCAACGCCCGACATGATGCGACTCGTTGGTGGACTTGGAAAAGTGCTCGGCCCACGGGGTCTGATGCCCAATCCCAAAACCGGCACCGTCACGTTTGATGTGAAGACCGCGGTTAAAGAAACTAAAGCCGGCAAGGTTGAATATCGCGTCGACAAGACTGGGGTAATCCACTGTCCGGTCGGAAAAGTTTCGTTTGAGGCAGACAAGCTGCGCGACAACACCAAGATGTTGCTTGAGGCGGTAGTGAAGGCCAAGCCGTCGACCGCCAAAGGTAAATACGTGAAGAAGGTAAACCTGGCAGCGACGATGAGCCCTGGAGTTTTGATTGATGAGGCGGCCTACACGAAATAGCGCCGAGGAGCTACACCGATGAAAACGAAAGCACAAAAGCAAAAAGATTTGGAAGCTCTGACAGAGCACTTCAAGAACGCGAAGGCAGCGATGATCGTCGGATTTCAGGGAATGACGGTCGCCAAAGATCAGGATCTGCGCAACCAATTGCGTGAAGCCGGAGTCAGCTATGCGGTCGTGAAGAATACCCTCGCTCGCAAGGCTGCCGAGGGCACAGCGCTCGAGCCGGCGACCGACCAGTTTAAGGGCGTCACCGCAGTTGCGCTGAGCAACGAAGATCCCGTCAGCCTGTCGAAGGCGATCGCCAAGTTTTCGAAGGCGAATCCGGATGTTTTCAAGTTTAAGGTTGGTATTGTCGAAGGCAAAGTGGTGGCTCTGGCCGACGTGGAAGCCATCGCGAGTCTGCCTTCGAAGGAAGAATTGATTTCCAAGGTTTTGTTCTTGATCAATTGCCAGGCGCAACGACTGGTTACCGTGCTATCGGCGGTACCGCGCAACCTGGCAATCGTGGTCAAGCAGATTGGCGATCAAAAAGGCGGAGAAGCCGCTTAACGATTTTTGATAAGAGGAATGCGGAATGCGGAATGAGGATGCGGAAAATAAATCCGCCATCCGAAGTCCGAAATCCGCAATGGTTTCAGTGGGCCGGACGCGGATAAAGAGCTTGACGATGGTCAGGTCGTCTTACGGCTTCGACGTTTCGAGAATTGCGATGCAAACAATTCGCCGAATCGTCCCGTGGGTTCTCCTGCTGCAATATTAGGCAATCTGCCGGGTGGATTGTCGGAACACTTAACAGCACTCAGGAACCCTTGTTGAGGAGGATAGAAAGGTAATCATGGCAGCAACACGTGAAGATGTAATCGAATTTTTGAAGGGCATGACTCTTCTGGAAGCTTCGCAGCTCGTGAAAGAGTTGGAAGAGACGTTTGGAGTTTCGGCGGCAGCGGCGTCGGTGGCGGCACCAGCGGCCGGCGGTGGTGAAGCGGCGGCAGTGGCCGAAGAGAAGACTGAATTTGACGTAATCTTGCAAGCCATCGGTGGCAACAAGATCAACGTGATCAAGGTCGTTCGCGAAGTGACCGCACTCGGCTTGAAAGAAGCCAAGGATTTGGTCGAAGCTGCGCCAAAGGCCGTTAAAGAAGGCGTCTCAAAAGACGAAGCTGAATCCGTTCGGCAAAAGCTTGCTGATGCAGGCGCAACTGTCGAAGTTAAATAACAGTCTGGAGTCGCCAGTCTCGAGTCGGCAGTCAAACTTCTGGTTTTGACTTGCGACTCTTGACTGGCGACCGGAGACTTGTGCGTTGGCTTGACACTCTTAGTAGCAGTGGTTAAGTTAAGAGAGTATTGAGGCGCTGGCGTTTATTCCCAAAAATTTGACGAAGATTCAGCCGCTTTTTTGGTGATCAAGCGGTCGGGGCATTCTGCGCTCTGACCGCGTCTTGGCGTCTTTTGACACATTGCAGAATTCGGAATTTGGATTGGGCGCTTGCGTCCGCGCGCTTCGGTCAAAGTTGATCCGAAATCTGTTTTCAGAAATCGAGTAAGGAACCTCTCATGTCTGCAAATCTGCTTCAAACAATAAACACAGGATTGGGTAAGCGAATAAGTACGGCGCCGGTGCGCGTGGATTTTTCCAAAATATCCACGGCGGTTCAGATCCCGAATCTGATCGAGATCCAGCGCGAGTCGTACAATCGATTTCTGCAGATGGATTTTCTGCCCGAGGAGCGCGAGAACACGGGCCTCCAGGCCGTCTTCGAATCCGTTTTTCCGATCTCCGATTTTCGCGGCACGGCGACGCTCGATTTCGTCGAATATCAAATTGGCAACTGGCAGTGTAAGTGCGGACGGTTGGAAGGTCTCAACTACCTGCGCGCCAACTGCAAGAGCTGCGGTTCAACGATCAAGGTCAATCCTTTGGCGGCAGGTGAAACGCTCTGCCATAAGTGCGGCACGTTTAATCAGGTCCGTCCGCAACTCTGCGAAAACTGCGGCGAGCCCGTCGGTTTGAAGCACAAACACGACCAGCAGGAATGCCAGGAACGCGGTATGAGTTACAGCGTTCCCCTCAAAGTAAAAATCCGGCTGACGGTTTACGACAAAGATCAGGAGACGGAAGTTCTTTCGATCCGGGACATCAAGGAGGAGGAAGTCTTCTTCGGCGAAATTCCTTTGATGACCGACAACGGCACCTTCATCATCAATGGTACCGAACGCGTCATCGTCTCCCAGCTTCATCGCTCCCCAGGCGTATTTTTCAAAAAGGGACTGATCTACATCGCGAAGATCATTCCCTATCGCGGTTCGTGGGTGGAGTTTGAATACGACCAGAAGAACCTGCTTTACGTTCGCGTAGGCAAGCGCAAGTTTTTGGCCTCAATCTTCCTGCGCGCCCTCGGTCTGTGGTTTGGCAAGGAGATCGACGGGAAGCTGGTCAAGAGCGACTCGCATCTCGAGGAACGCGTTAAGAATGCGCCGTTCACTGACGAAGACATCCTGCGTGCGCTTTATCAAACGGATGAAATCCGCGTCGAAGATGGCCGGTTGATGATGCAAGTTCCGGACGAAGGCCCGACCAGCCTCGTCGGAATGAAAGTGGATTTTGACATCAAGGGCAAAGGCCCGGATCCGATTGTCCGGGCTGGTAAGAAAGTCAGCGGTTCGTCGCTTGAAGCGCTGCGCAAGTCGGGCATCGGCGAAGTTGAGATGGAAGCGTCGCAGTTTGAAGGCGCCTTCGCGGTCTCCGATATTGTCAATAAAGAGAGCGGCGAGGTCATTCTCGAAGCGAACAACGAAATCAATTCCGCTAAGTTGCAGGAGATCGTTGCCGGCGGCATCGATAGCTTTGCGGTCTTCTTTCCCGAACGCGATGACATTGGTTCGATTCTTTCGGCGACTCTGAAAAAAGACGTGATTACCAAGCCGGTGGATGCATTGCTGGAGATTTACCGCAAGATGCGTCCCGGCGATCCGCCGACTGTGCAAACTGCCTATAAGTTGCTCGAAGCGATGTTCTTCGATCCCCGCAAGTTTGATTTTTCGCGGGTGGGCCGTTTGAAGTTCAACATCAAAATGGGTAAGCCGGAGCGCGAGCGAATCAATGATTCGCTGCTGTCGGCGAAAGACTTTTACGAAGTGGTCTCTTACGTTTTGAAAATGCGGAAGAACCCTTCCGAGTTTCAGGCAGACGACATCGATCATCTCGGCAATCGCCGCGTCCGCGCTGTGGGCGAACTGCTGGAGAATCAGTTTCGCATCGGCCTTGA
>JANLZV010000391.1:0-10465 GCA_031366425.1 Pyrinomonadaceae bacterium
CTCGCCGAAGCGAATCGCCCGAGTCAGGCGCAGATCTAGTTGTGAAAATCTGTGCGTGATGCCCGCATTTCGTCCCAAACTTCCCGAGGTGAAAACGCCATTTGTGATTAACGGCGCACATCCAACTGCTCCCGCCACACAAAGCGTGCCGTCGGCTAATACATTGGGTCGATCGGTCTGGCTCGATTGGTCGTTGTTCGTGTCTTGATTGCTCAGGATGTTGAACGGACGTCCGGAAGACATCTCGAAGATTGGCGCGACAGTGAAATCCGAGAAGAAGCGCTGCATGCCACTCCCTGAACGCCAGGCAGCCGGCGAAGCCATCACCGCACTGAACACGAAGCGATGTCGTTGATCAAACAATGCGTCGGCGCGTTCAGCACGGAAGTTTCGATTGTCCTGCGGCAGCAGCAGGGTCTGCAGGTCAGACGAATCGTCGATGGAATGTGACCAGGTGTAAGACGTTAGAAACTGGAAGTTGTTTGCAAAACGTCGCTTCAAGTCGATGTTGAGAGCGTTGTAGTTTGAGTTGCCGTCAGACGACTGGGCGTTCACGGAACCAAACGGTGAAATCACACCGGGTGTGCGCAATGAGCCGGAGCCCGCGAGCGCGGCATTGAATGTCGCCGGAGTAACCGCACCGCCAGTCAAAGCCTGGACGAGGAAGTAGTTGGGCGCATTCGGACGGAAGAAGTTTGCCGCTGCCGGGGCGACCACTCCGCCGCGCGTGGTGACTGAAATCAGTCCCGGAATCGGCTGGGCCACGATGTTGTTACAGGTTGACGGATTGACCGTCAACACGGCCGTGATGTTGGTCGGCTGGGTGCCAAAGCAACGAACGTAATTCGCGATCTGCAAATCCGTGCGGGGCGCGTTGACGTCGAGCGGATGCGGCAGATGATGAGCGCCGACGAAAAGATAACTCGCCGATAGACTCATGTCCTTGCCGAGTTGATGCTCGACCGTAAAGTTTCCCTGATTGGCGTAGGCATACTCAAAATCCTTATTCACATGGAGCGTGAACGGAAGCACCGGGCCAAAGCCGGGAAACGTTTGATCGTTGAAGCGTTGACGCCCATTTTGATATTGAGCGGTAGAAGCGGCGCCCGGGGTGCAGTTAACCCCCGGCACGGCGCCTGGGAAGTTGCAAATCACCACGGTGCCCTGGAACACCTGAACTGCGTTGAGCAAAGCCGTAGGCGTCGGACTTCCGGCAGTCAGAATTGCCTGCTGCTGTTGCGAAGCGTCGGCGATGTCAGAGTTAAAGGCTGCTGCCAGGAGCGGATGATCGTAGAAGATGCCGAAGGCGGCGCGAACTACTGTCTTGGCATTGTTGCGAACGTCCCAGGCGACGGCAACGCGCGGTGCCCAGTTGTTCTTGTCGCGCGGAAAGCCCTGCTGAACATTCACGGCATTCTGGGCCGCGAGAACGTCTGCCGCAGTCAGGTTGATTCCCGACAAAGGATCCCGGATGCCGGTGGTTGGAATCGGCTGCGAAATTTCATAGTCGTAGCGAACGCCGTAATTGAAGGTCAAATTCGGGCGCGCTTTCCACGAATCCTGGGCAAACACTGCGATCGGTTTATTGCTCAGGCGGCTGACCGGATCGCCGAACCCCTGAATGAAGCTGGTCGGGAAGCCGAGTCCATATTGCTGCACCGGAGTAAAGTCCGGAGCGCCGGCGAAGCCTGGATTGAGGGTGGTCGCGGCCAATCCACCGAAGTTAAAGAGTCCGGCAAAGTTGAGCTCAAAAATCGCGGATGGAATTCTGACGAAAGCGATGTCACCACCGAATTTCATGGTGTGGTTTCCGGCAATCACACTCAAGCTGTCGGTCCACTCATAACGCGTTTCGGTGCGCACGACTGGAGAGAAAAGCTCGCGGCCAAAGAAGGCCGTGCCGGAAATGTTGGAAGCGACGGCGTCGCCGTTTTGCGACGAGAAAGTCGCGCGGCGTTCGCCGAAGTTAAACCTGGCTTCGTTCACGACCGTGCTTGAGAGCGTAGCAATCCAGGTGGCGACGGCGGAAAAATCGCGCAGCTTCTGAATGCCCGTGCGCGAGAAATCATTCTGTCCGAGC
Source organism: Pyrinomonadaceae bacterium (assembly GCA_031366425.1). Taxonomy (GTDB): domain Bacteria; phylum Acidobacteriota; class Blastocatellia; order Pyrinomonadales; family Pyrinomonadaceae; genus PSRF01. Next base: position 2,081 of record JANLZV010000391.1, read on the forward strand.
GACTGGTTTTGCGATTCCACCTGAATGCCGGTGATCCGGCTCGGGTTATAACCGAAACGAAAGTTGAACTGATGATCCTTCGTGATCATGTGATCAAGACGAAACGAGTTGTAGGTCGTTCGGTCAGTTACCGGAAAGATTCTCTGGAGATCGTTGAGCGGTCGAAAAGCAATAAACTGGCCCAGGGAATTAGTGGTCCCAATCGGGATCGGAGCACCTGACAAAATGAAGCGCGAACCAATTGCGGTGGTTGGTCCCGTCACCGGGGTGATTGCGGGGCAGCCGCTGCCATCGTTCGGACTAGTCAGCGGGTTGCTTCCGGTCAGACCGGTTGAACCTCCGCTCGACGCAAAGAACGCGTAAGCTCTGGCTCCGCAAACCGCCGCCGGAGTACCCGCCGCCAGCAGGCCATTGATGTAAGCGGCCTGTAGGGGAGTGATGTTGGCAAACGTCCGAGCGATCGGGTTCAGACCGGCAATAACCGGGATGGTTACCGACGAAGTCAATCCTTTGGCGACGTTACTGGTAAAGAACCCCGACTCGTCTCGTCGCCGTTGTTCAAACGCAAAGAAGAAAAACGTGCGGTCGCGGTCGAATGGGCCACCGAGGGTAAATCCATATTGCGTGCGTCGGAAATCCGGTTTCGCGATCGGTGCAAACGGATTGCGGGCCTGGAAATTTTTGTCACGGATAAAGCCAAAGACATTTCCGTGAAAGTCGTTTGAGCCGCTCTTGGTGACGACGTTGACCACGCCGCCGGATGAACGTCCAAACTCCGGCGCGAAGGAATTGGTGACTACCTGAAATTCCTGCACCGCTTCCTGCGACACGGTTGAACGCGACGCATTCACTGAGTTGTCAGTGTTGTCGGCGCCGTCAACCTGGATCAGATTTGAGCGGCCACGCTGACCGCCAAAATTCAATCCGCTGGTCGGAGCTGGTCCGATGGGTCGTCCGTTGTCACGGCCGACGGTCGAAGTGGTGAGCGCAAACGAAAGATAATTTCGTTCGTTGATCGGAAGGTTCTCAATGCGCTGCTGATCCACGGTGGTGGAGATTGCGGTCTTGGAAGTTTCCACCAGTTCCGCAGTCGCGCCGGTGATGGTAACAGTTTCGCTAACCTGGCCCACTTCAAGCGCCACGTCTAAATCGGCGCTTTGACCGACGGTCAAGGTTACCGCGGGCAATACAGCTTTCTTGAAATTAGCGGCTTCGACGGTCACCTCGTAAGCACCCGGCGGCAGGTTGACGATCTGATAGTAGCCGTCATCATTGCTGGTCGCGTCCTTACTCGTGTTTGTCGCAGGATTGCGAGCGGTTACGGTTGCGCCGCTTACAACGGCGCCGGTCGCGTCGCGGACGACACCTCGCAGATCGGCGGCGTTGGATTGTGCCTGCCCCAGAGCGTTGCTGGCGGCAAGTTGAACGCAAAAGACAGCGAGGGCCAGAACGGCAGTGATTCGCAGCGAGGCCTTTAGCCACTGCGGAATGGACGCAAACATCATCGGATTCTCCTTAGCGAAATATAGACTCGGACGGCCAGGTAAGACTAGCTTCACAATTGTCAGGTCACTACGCAAAGCCAGATTGATTAGTGCAAAAGCTTTCCACGGTCCACGGCATGTCTGGGGAGCGATTGTCGCCGGAAGTTTCCCGCGACCTGCGGAGAATGGCGCCGGGAGCACTTAAATAAAATGCTCCGTCTTTTTACTCCAAAAGCCGCTGTCTGGCAAGCACTTATATCCATTCTGCTGAGAACTGACCGGAGGGCCACGCCACGTCTATGGAGCAGAATCAGCCCGTTGCGGTTCTGCCCTCACGGGGTCTGGGAGGTCGAGTCGCCCGCGCAAGCCGCCGCCGCAAACGGGCGCTAGCTCCGAAAAGCAGCATGGCCGCTTCAGCGAAACGGGGGACAAACGCTGCTCGGCGGAGCATCCTCGAAAAGCGCAAACGCGAGTTGAACCTGCGCGCGTATTCATTTTGATAGTCATTGGCCAACGCCTTGAGAACAACTGCGTCACCGGGTTGCGCGCGCAATCGGGGAAGGCGCCGCGATACGACGTCCACCGCCACTTCGCTGCTCTCCAGTGCCAGCAACATCCCGCTACCCGTAAACGGATCAATAAAGGCGGCGGCATCGCCAATCGTCAATAATCCTCCGGCCGGCGCCAAGCTTCGTCTGCCAAAGCCTTCGAGCGAAACGCTCAGCCATTGAGTAACCGGACGAGCGCTTGCCAACGTGAAATTGGCGCGCGCATTTTTCATTACCACTTCGCGCATCACTATTTCAGGATCGGAAGCATGATGACGCACGTCATCAGCCGAAACTATGAAACAGAGATTACTGACGCCGCCTTCCACGCCGCTAAGGCCGCCGTAACCACGCGGGTAGAAATAGATCTCACACGCACCTTCGGCTACGCGGGAATTCTCCAGATGGGCTTTGAAAGCCACGAACGGTCGCTTAGTCTTCGCACGTTTTTGTCCTGCCTCGTCCTCGTGACTGTCGAGATGGCGCGCTAACGATCTGCTGCGGCCGGTAGCGTCGATGGTGATCGCTGCCTGATATTCGTTGACCGCACCGTCAACCCTGACGCTGATGCCGGCAACTATTCCGCGTTTGATATTCAGCCCTGATGCATGCGCGCGCTCAATCACTTCAACTCCGACCTCTTTCGCGCGCTCAAGCAGACGCTGGTCCATTTCACTCCGGCTCAGTCCGAGGGCCGCCACCCCGGCGCCAAACCATTCGCTGGGCACGGCGACCCGATGGCCGCGACGCGAATAAAAAACCGTTTCAGAAATGGAGGTTCCACCCGCCGAAGTCATTTTGTCTAAAACGCCGAGACGGTTGAAATGCGCGAGGCACTCGGGCGAGATAAACTCACCGCAAAGTTTGGCACGTGGAAACGTTTTCTCCTCAATCAGCAAAACTCGCGCTCCATTCAAGGCGAGTTGAATTCCCGCACTCGCCCCCGCCGGTCCTCCGCCGGCAATGATCACGTCGAAAGTGTTTGCAGAAGTCATTAGTTTTGGGCAGTCAGCCCGCGCGGCCATTTGTCAGCGAACCCTCAAGCACCAGCCGGTATGGAAAGCTGCGCCTCAACCTGATTCCTGTCAACCCTGCCTGCCTCGCCAGATCCACCAATTCTTCGGGCCTGAAGCTGCGTAGAATCGAGAGGGCGCCGTCCTCCTGAATTAGCCGGTTATGCAAAAATAATTTCCCCACGGTCGTATAAAAGTAGTAAGCCACCGGATGACGATGCAGATCGATTACGAAGAGGCGGCGGGCGGCGACGCGGCCAAGCTCGCGCAGGATGGCGATCACGTCGTCGTCTTTGAAGTGATGCGTAAAAAGCGAGCAGATTGCGTAATCGAATTGATTATCGACGAATGGAAGCCGAAAAGCGTCAGCGCGGACGGCCTTAATTTCCGGAAATGCCGTTGACTCTTCAGCAATGGCTTCGGTTGATCGTTGATTGAGTTCCACGCCCGCAAGGGTTGTCTCTTGCCCGTTTCGGCGGGCCGTTTGGGCAATCACGCGCAGCAGTTCGCCGGAACCCGCGCCCACATCAACGACGGAAAATTTGCGCAGCTCTTGCCGCTCGACTTCCGCCAACAGAGATCCGCGCAACGCTCCCGCATCGCCCAGCCAACGATTTACGCGCCGCAGTTCCACGAGGCAGCCTTCGTATTCCGCGGAGCTGTAATCACCTTTATCGAGGTGTTCCAGCTCCAGACTGCGTTCGCGAAATTGATCGAACATAAAGGATTTCTTAACTCGGACCGCGGGCGCCCTCGCCCGCAACGCAGATTTCAGAGTGCCGAATCGCTGTTCGCGCTGTGCGCTCATTGCGGGCGAGGGCGCCTGCGGTCCCACTACTTGTCGCCGAGAAGTAGCTAAAGACACCACATCATAACAGTCCGCTGGCAGGCCTTAAACCATTTGACTATACTTGCGCCCGCACGTTTTCCACTTGAATCATTAGTTTTATGCAACTTAACCCCGGGCCCACGACCGAACGCTTTTTCCATCCGCGAAATGTGGGCGACGTGGAGCAGCCAGCGTTTACCGGCAGGGCCACATCGTTTACCTGCGGCGCCGCGATTCGGATTTCGCTCCGGGTTGACGAGTCGCAGCGAATTATCGAAGCAAAGTTTAAAGCTGCTGGTTGTAGCGCGCTGGTGGCCTCCGCTTCGCTTTTGACTGACGAAGTGGTTGGTAAAACTACTGGTGAAGCCGCAGCCGAAGTCGCAGCCCAAGCTGCAGCCTTGGCCCGGCAACTCGCCGGCGTCGAACAACTGCTGAGCGAGCTGGGGCCAGACACAGCTGATTGCGCAGTGCTGGTTGGTAAGGCTTTGCTGTCAGCGATTGCCGTCTACAGCGATTCGATTAGAGACGAGTGGCACGGCGAAGAAGCGCTGATCTGCACCTGTTTTGGAGTCTCTGAACGCACCATCGAAAGTGAGATCGAGAAACATCAATTGCACTCGATCGCGGAAGTTACCAGGGCCTGTAACGCAGGGGGCGGATGCCGGTCATGCTATCCGTTGATTGAAGACATTCTGGAGACGGCGAATCGTTAATAATAAATCTGGGGCGTCTGCATCTACTTAACCCATTCTTTTCGCTTATCACTTTTTACTTTCTTATGATCTATCTCGACAACAATGCCACCACGCGTGTTGCGCCGGAAGTATTCGACGCGATGAGACCGTATCTAACCGAGCACTACGGCAATCCTTCGTCCGCGCATTCTCTCGGTCGAAACATGAAGGCTGCAGTCGAGCGCGCGCGCGAACAGGTCGCCGAACTTCTGGGCGCTGCCGAGTCGAGTGAAATTGTCTTCACCTCGTGTGGCTCGGAATCCGACAATTGGGCCATCGGCGGATTCCTCGAAAAAAATCCGGCCCGACGTCACATCATCACCACCCGCGTCGAACACGAAGCGGTGCGAAATCTTTGCGAACACCTTTCGCAAATCGGCTGCGAAGTAACCTGGCTTGAAGTGGACGGCAACGGCGAACTCGATCTTGATGATTTGCGCCGGGCCTTGCGTCCTGACACCGGCATCGTCTCGATCATGTTGGCCAACAACGAAACCGGCGTGATCTTCCCGATTGAAGAAATTGCAAAGATAGTTCGCGAGCATTCTGAGGCGGTGCTTCATGTGGATGGAGTGCAGGCCGTCGGCAAAATTCCGATCGACCTGAAGACTCTCGGCATCGATTTATTTGCGCTATCCGGACATAAATTGCACGCTCCGCAGGGTGTCGGCGCACTCTATGTCCGCGAAGGGATCGAATTGCCATCGTTCATCATTGGCGGTGCGCAGGAACGCGGCCGGCGCGCGGGCACTTCCGCAGTCCCAAACATTGTCGGCCTCGGCGCCGCATGCGAACTCGCCCGTGCCTTCGAGCATAACGAAATGGAAGCGCTGAGAAACAACCTTGAAGATGGCATCCTGCAACGGATTCCGAATGCCAGCCTCAACGGGACAGTCGACCGCGCGAAACGTTTACCAAACACCTCGAGCATTTCGTTTGCCTACGTGGAAGGCGAAAACATCCTGATCCACCTCGACAATCTTGGGATCGCGGTATCCACTGGTTCCGCTTGTCATTCGACCACCAGGGAATCGTCGCCCACACTTCGCGCGATGAACGTGCCTTACTCGACGGCGCAAGGCGCGATCAGATTTTCGCTCTCGCGTTACACCACTGCGGCTGAGATCGACCAAACTCTTGAAGTGCTCCCCAGTGTGATCAGCAAACTGGTGGAGATGTCGCCATACGATAATGAATTAAGAGCGCTTTACGCTGCCCACGCCCGATAATTAAGCGCTCTCTTTGCTGCGCGCTGTGATTGCGTTCATCCTTTCTGCTTTAAGTCAGCTCCGCTTACTGTTAGAATTCCAACTGGATTTGAAAACAAACTTCGCCGCATCTCTCCAGTCGGTTCCGGAATATCATAAGACGTTAGTTTGAGCAGTTAGTTCTGGCGATTGGAAAACCCGCGTGTCGTTCCGATGATCTAATTGGCAATCAACAGTCAACAGGAAAAGGATTAATCCGAATTATCATGAGCACCGTTATCGATCCGCCAGTCCAACCGCTTGAGAAACCCTTTGCAGAATTAGAAACCGTAACGATTCGCTTCGCTGGAGACTCCGGCGACGGCATGCAGCTAACCGGCACCCAGTTTACGAATACGTCTGCCGTGGTTGGGAACGATATCTCCACACTTCCCGATTTTCCCGCCGAGATTCGCGCCCCTGCCGGCAGCTTGCCCGGCGTCAGCGGTTTTCAGCTCAATTTTTCCAGCCAGGACATTAAGACGCCGGGCGATCAGCCCAGTGTCCTCGTGGCTATGAATCCGGCCGCGTTGAAAGTAAATCTCGCTGATCTCGAAGAAGGCGGGACGCTCATCATTAATACCGACGGCTTCACCCCCGAGAATTTAAAATATGCCAACTACGCTTCAAATCCGCTCGAAGACGGATCGCTGGCCGGCTATCGAGTGCACAAACTGCCGGTGACGACGCTCAACATGAACGCGTTGAAAGGCAACGTTGAACTTTCGCGCAAGGAGATCGATCGCTGCAAGAATTTCTTCGCGCTGGGTGTGCTCTACTGGCTCTACGATCGACCGCTGGACGGCACCCTCTCGTGGATCACAAGCAAGTTTGGCAAGAGCCCCGAGCTGGCCAAGGCAAATGAAATCGCCCTGCGCACCGGTTACAACTTTGCCGACACCACCGAAGTATTTACGACGCATTTCACGATCAAGAAAGCGCAGATCGCCCCCGGCAAATATCGAAAGATCACTGGTAACGAAGCGACGGCCATCGGCTTTGTGGCGGCGTCGCAGATTGCCGGGCGTCCACTGTTTTACGGTTCATATCCCATTACCCCTGCGTCTGACATTCTTCATGAGTTGGCGCGTCACAAGAGTTTCGGAGTTAAAACGTTTCAGGCTGAGGACGAGATTGCCGCGGTCTGTTCCGCCATCGGCGCGAGTTTCGCCGGCCAGATTGGTTTGACCGGCACCTCCGGCCCTGGCGTGGCCCTCAAGCAGGAAGCGATCGGCCTCGCAGTCATGACCGAGCTGCCACTGATTATCATTAACGTCCAGCGCGGTGGTCCATCCACTGGTTTGCCGACAAAAACCGAACAAGCTGATCTTTTCCAGGCAGTTTGGGGACGAAACGGCGAGTGCCCGGCGATCGTGATTGCGCCGGCCACGCCCGCTGATTGTTTCGCCATGGCAATTGAGGCAGTGCGGCTGGCGTTCAAATACATGAGTCCGGTCTTTTATTTGTCTGACGGTTATCTTGCTAACGGTGCCGAGCCATGGGCCCTCCCTGAGATCGCTGACCTGCCACGGATCGACGTCAAGTTTGTAACTGACCCGACGGGCTTCATGCCCTACTCGCGCGACGAAGAAACCCTCGCGCGGCCTTTTGCGATTCCCGGCACGCCCGGCCTTGAGCATCGGATCGGCGGCATCGAAAAGCAGCACATCACCGGCAACGTCAACTACGATCCGGAAAATCATCACCTGATGGTGAAGTTGCGTCAGGAAAAAATTGAACGCGTGGCAAACGATATTCCGCTCGTCGAAGTTTCCGGAGCACCCACCGGCAAGGTTCTAGTGCTTGGATGGGGCTCAACGTATGGCTCGATCAGTACGGCGGTGGAAAAACTTCAAAGCGAAGGCAAGAGTGTCTCATCTGCGCACCTACGTCACCTCAATCCGTTTCCAAAAAACCTGGGCGAGGTGCTGGCCGGATTTGAGACCGTGATCATTCCGGAAATGAACCTGGGCCAACTCGCGACTATGGTGCGCGCGAAGTATCTGGTTGACGCGGTGCCTTTCTCGAAAGTTAAAGGCCGGCCGTTTCAGATTCGCGAGATCGTGCAGAAGGTTGAAGAGTATTTGTAGGCTTGAGCTGATGTTGCGATGGAGACTCGAACTAACCACATACGTCCAGCGAGATCTTTGGTCGATCGTTATGCGGAAGTCTCGCGATATTTTATGAGACAAGGAAGCCTCAACACTGCACTTGCTAAGCTCGCTCAAGATTTAAGAGAACACGATATCGATTATATGGTAATCGGCGCGCTTGCTCTCTTTGAACACGGGTATGCGCGCCTCACAGAGGACATTGATCTTGTGCTCACCCCAGAGGGATTAGAAGTCTTCCATCGAGAGTTGATCGGACTGGGTTATCTTCCTGCTTTTCGCGGCGCGCGAAAGAGATTGCGCTCAACAGTCGAGGACATCGCCATCGATGTGATTATCACAGGCGAATATCCGGGTGATGGAAAGCCAAAGCCGGTGAGCATCCCAGACCCGGCGACAGCTTCAATCGAGATTGAGGG
>JANLZV010000411.1:0-2309 GCA_031366425.1 Pyrinomonadaceae bacterium
CCATCAGCATGATGCCGTCGCTATAAACCACGCCGTCCATCAACATGATCCCGTCCGTGAGCATGATCCCATCCATCAGCATGATGCCGGTCGGGCAGAAGACGCCGCCGCCGCCCATTGGAGTACCGTCGCTGTTCATCAGATACGGCCCGAGGGTCAGCGTGCCCTTCCACTTGGCGGTGTTGAGCGTCTGGGTGTTTGAAGTTTCCGTGACTCCGTCACCGAGCAAGTATCCCTGTCCGTAGCTTTGCTGATACTTGTTGATCAAATCCTTGCCGGTCACGGTAGTGTGATGCAGGACTAGTCCCTGGCTCCAGGGAAACGCCTGGTTGGAAATGGTCGTGGTCGCATTCGGAGCGGTCGCGGTCAGCAGTGACGAACCAACTGTTGGCGTCAAACCCAACAACGGAGCGCGCACGAGTTTCGCGATTGCCACGGCGCCGGCAACGTTGAGTTGTCCCGCGCCCTGTTCGAAGGGGTTGGCTCCGGCAAGCGGTTGAGCGGTATACATCAGAATCATCTTCACCATATTTGGCGTCAGACTCGAATTTGCTTCCAGCATCAATGCGGCAGCACCAGCAACCATTGGAGCGGAGACCGAAGTGCCGCTCATGTACATCATCTTCATGTTCGACGCGGTATAACTATTCGACTCGAGCGACGGATGAGTCGAGATCAGATAATTATTGGGAGACTCAGCCGAGATGATTTTATTGCCGGGTGCCACGAGGTCGGGTTTGATCAGGTTGTCATAGTGTTTCACGCCGTAGCTGTCGGTAGAGTAACTGCGCGTTGGTCCGCGCGAGCTGTAGGTGGTGATCGAATCTTCGTTGCGCGGGTCGGTGCCGTAGGTGTTGCTGGCTCCGACGGTAATCGCGGAAGGTTCATTACCAGGAGTGTGGATGCCGCCGTAGACTTTTTGACCCTGGGCGCCTTTACCGTTGTTGCCGGCTGCGGCTACTACCACGATGCCGGCGTTCGCCAGTTTGCGCACCGCGTTGCAAAGCGGGTCATTCTTGTAGGAGTTGATTGCGGGCGCGCCGAGGCTCATGTTGATGACGCGGATGTTGTAGGAATTGCGATTCGTGTAGACCCAATCGAGCGCTTTCAAAATGGTTGATACGTTGCCTATACCGCGAGCATTCATCACCCGCAGGTTCAAGAGGTTGGCTGCCGAAGCGATGCCTTCAAACTTGCCGCCGGTGGCGAGGCCACTCCCGGCTGCGACGGCCGCAACGTGAGTGCCATGACCGTAGGGATCGTCGGTGCGGTTCTCGCCCGTGAAATCCTTGCTGTAGACAACTTTGCCTGCCTGGCTGGTAAAGGATTTGTGGGAAACGTCGATACCGGAGTCGAGAATCGCGATCCTCACGCCTGAACCGTCGAGCGAGTAGTTAAGTCCCAAAGCGTTTTTCTGAGCACGACTCTGTTCGGTGCCCGTCGTGTTCGTCACATGACCGAACGTGCGAACTTCAGTGTCGAGCGAAATGTAGGAGACGCTGGGGTCAGCCGCGAGCACGTCGACGCTGTTAGCTTGAATAACAACCAGGGTGATGTTGAGCGCAGACAAAACGCCTTCGACCACGCCGCCTACGGTTTGGAGCAGAGAACCGAGGGTGCCGCCCAGTAAACCTCCGCTGGCGGTGGTGGGAACTGACTGGATGATCACCCTCACCCGACTTGTGCCCTGGCCTGACTGAATCAGCTGGCGCAGGTCGGGCGACACCTTGTCGGTCGTCGCATTCGCTGTGTTCGTCGTCGTTCCGGTGCGGGCTTGCACTGTGGCGCTCTGGCTAAATCCGAGCGCTGAGCAGATCGATGCCATTAGCACAAAGGCAATGAGGCGATTTAAGAAGTTGCGGGGGTTCATTCGTTTCTCCATCACAGAATTTGTTCTGCTAAGTCTCTGGCTCACTACAAAAATGCGTTTACCACGGCCAACGATAAAAACGGCAAGCCTTCGCGCACAACACAGGAGAGTTGAGCGCAATTGCCTCTACAGCCTTTCGGAAACTCCCACTGCCTTATCGCCGAACACTGTTGGCTGACTTAGGCTGGTAAGTGTGTGCCCGCTCCTGCTTTCGCGAGGGGAAGGCCTTTATCGTTGACGGTGGTAATGAAAAGAGCGTGCTCTCGCACTTGAGCGCGGTCTCTTTTGCGAGCGCTGTGCCAACATGCGTTTACAAAGCTCTCTTGGACGAAATGCGGGCATTTAGCGAATAAAAAGCTGATAACGAAGCAATCGCGTGACGTGATCCTTTGGATGGGAATGCAGTCTGACCGGATTCCGAAGTCAAGATGGTTGAGGT
>JANLZV010000441.1:0-7064 GCA_031366425.1 Pyrinomonadaceae bacterium
GGTCCAACGCAATCCCGATGCTGCGATCGCCTCGCCAACTTCTTTGAAGCGCTCCGGGTGACGAGGGGCGATGACCAGTCGCGGATTGAAGGCAGAGTTGGTTACGAGATGTTTGAGCGCGTTAAGCACCACGCGCTCTTCGGAAGGGTGCGTACTGGCAGCGAGAATTAGTTGGGACGGATCGTTGAGCGCGAAACGTTTGCGAAACTGCGTCGTCAGTGCATCAGTAGCGGGCGTTGTACCCGCATCAAATTTCATGCTGCCGGATACTGATATTCTCGAAGGTTCGAGGCCGAGGGCCTGCAAACGTTGTCCGTCAGCTTCAGTTTGCACAGCTGCCATACGTATCGCGCCGAGGATGCGAAACATGAAACTCTTGATAAGCCGGTAACGTCGAAACGACTTTTCCGAGATCCGGCAGTTCACGATAGCGACTGGAATTTGCCGTCTCTCGCATTCGCGCAGGAAGCCGGGCCAGAGCTCGGTTTCCATTAGCAGGACCGCAGCTGGGTTTACCGCGTCTAAAGTTTTGCGGACGATCCAACCCCAGTCGAAGGGAAAGTAGAAAACCCTGTCGACGTCCGATTGGAAGACGTCTCGAGCGACGTTTTGACCAGTGAGCGTAGTCGTTGAGACCGCAATCGCATGCCCGGGAAATCTATTTTTCAAGCCTTTAACTAAGGGACGCGCTGCCTGCGTTTCACCAACCGAGACGCAATGAATCCAGATCAGCGGTCTGCCATCAGTATGAATGGGTTGCAGCAGGCCGAGGCGTTCGCGAAATCCAGCGACGTACTTGCCGTGGCGGAAGGCGTCTAAAATGAAACGGGGGAGGAGGATTAGGAATCCGAGCGCAAGCAGGAGGCTGTAGATGAAGTACATAGGTAGAACAGACATCGCAGTCTGTCTAATCCATTTGCCGTCAGAAGGGCAGCCAGTTTCGAGGACAACCGCGATCTGGCCAAACGGTAACTTACTTGGCGCGTTCGATGTAGCGGCCTTCGGTTGGGTCCACGCGAATCCGGTCACCCTCGTTTACAAAAGCAGGGACTGTCACGGTGACGCCATTTTCAAGCGTGGCCGGTTTGCTGACGTTGGAAATCGTCGCTCCCTTGAGCGTGGGATCTGTTCGCGTCACCGTCAATTCCATCGAGGGTGGCAAGTCGATCCCGATGGGAGCTGACTCATAAAATTCTGCCTGAATCTTCAAACCCGGAGTTAGCCACTGGGCCGCATCGCCGAGATCTTCTTCGCTCAGTGCGATCTGTTCATAGCTTTCCGTGTTCATGAAATGGTGATGCGAACCATCTGAGTACATAAACTCCATCTCATGCTGTTCGAGACTGGCTTTTTCAACTGAATCGTTGGAACGGAAGCGGTGCTCAAATGATGAGCCGGTCTTAATATTTCGCAGCTTGGCTTGCACCATCGCGCGCAAGTTTCCGGGGGTGTGGTGGCGAAATTCCATAACTTTGCATAGTTCGCCGTTAAAAAGGATCACCATTCCACGTCGTATTTGAGTTGCAGAGATCGCCATACGTATTTCAGTCCCCGTCGAAAGATTTCTTGAAACCGCGAGCAGCTGGTGAGCGTTCGGGCCTATTTACGAAACGCGTAGTCTAGCCAGCCAGTTGGGGCTTTGTCCAGCGAGCGCTCGGGAAGCAGTTGGAAAACGCCAGCGCGATGGAGCACGGCGCCAGGGCGCCGGATTGGACCTGGGCGGGAAGCGCAAACACAAAAAAGCGGCCTTGCTGGAATTACTAACCTCTCCAGCATGGCCGCCTTTTTTTGAGGAGCCCACCTACCTCGCTGGTAAAAACGATTCGAGGCGCGAAAGGTTCCAATAAGATTTCTACGCTGCGCGGGTCCGCGGGAGTCGCCGCTTACGGGCTATTTGTTCCAGCCAGTGCTGGGCGTCGTCATACTTTGCGAAACGACGTTCGTCAGCTCTGAAGGCGGCCGTGTGATAGTAGCGACGGCCGTTGATCATCCGCGCCGCATGCTTAATGTGAAGCATTTCGTGGTAGAGGATAAACTCGACAAACCATTCGGGCACTTGCGGCGAGTCAAGCGACTTGCTGATTGTAATTGTCTCGTAAACCCGATCGTGATGGCCCAGGATGCTGCGGGTCTTTCGTTGCGACCAGGTAATGGTCGGCTTCGGCAGGGCGGCGTCGAAATATCGTCGGTTTATCCGGGAAAACATCTTTTCCAGATCGTAGGTGCCGCCCTGGGCACTGGAGATTTTCTTGTGGCCGCGGCGACGACGCGCGAGGTCTGAAGCTCTGATGATTTCTGAGGTCAGGGAATACTCGCGATAGGTGCGATCATGAACGTCAGGAATTCTCTTGCCCAACAATCGAGCGACGAGCACAAACGCGAGCGCGCGCATCACTTCCGGCGGGCTATCCTTGCAAATGTCTGACAGGCGCACGTAAACCTGCCCCGAACGTAGTCTGATCGTGTGGCGCAGGCCCGCGTAAGGATAGAAGCGGACATCAATTCCACTGACGCCACGGCCGTTGCCCAGGTGGTGAAAGGCATCATGGAAAAACTTCGTCACCTCGTTCATTGCCTGTTGCTCCTGTCAGCCAGCGCGCGTAATCCTTGCGGGATGTTGATATCGAAGTCTGAAGAGTAACGACTGACTCTCTTGCCGAAACGGGCAGCCCGTGGGGCGTGGGGCATTGGATATGGAAAGCCAGCGGACGCCCTCATCTTACGGAGAACCCGCGCTGAGCGTCAATCCGGCGGCGAAGGTCACAAAAACGCTTAGGAAAATCACGAAAATTGGGCCTTGGTAAGGGAACTGGCGGGTATTGAGCGCGAGGATCGATTTCCCAGAAAGCAGCAGTGCTGGTAAGTGTCTGAAAGCGCGGGAATTATCCACCGTCGCCAGGGCTGCGCTCCACTAAAGGGTAAACGGTTTGCAGCCCGGCTAATGATTCCTTATACTGCCTTAAGGTGGTGATTTTGCTGCCTTTCATGGCCTTTTTCAATAGGATTCCGGCTTCAATCCAGGATCCGCCGAATTCGCGAAAATCTCGAACACACAAACCATGCCCCGTCGAAACTCAAACCTGGAAAGCGCCGACAAGAGTGTCCCAGACCCGAGAGCAGAGACTGTGCTGGCGGCCGTCATCAAGGAACACCTGGTGACGGGTGAGGCGGTGGGTTCACGGGTGTTGGCCAACCGCTTTTCGAATAGCGCTGGATGGAGTTCGGCGACGATTCGCAACGTGATGGCTGAGCTGGAGGAGGCTGGCCTGGTGGAACAACCCCACACGTCCGCCGGGAGAGTGCCGACCGACAAAGGGTATCGTTATTACGTCGATCACATCCTCGAAGAAGGCCATCTCTCGCGGGCTGATCTTCGCGCGATCGAACGCGTTTTCCCCAACGAAGGGCGGGACGATGAAACGTCTTCCGATCGAATTATGGAAAGAATGTCTCACGCTCTTTCCGAACTATCCGAAAACGTCGGCATAGTCGTCTCTCCATCACTCGCAGAAAATCGCCTGACTCATATCGAGTTTATCCAACTTTCAGACAAGCGAATTTTGGTAGTGCTGGTGACCACGTCAAACACTATTCACAACAAGATCATCAGGCTGGAAGATGGGTTGACCCAGGAAGAACTCGAACGAACTGCGCGTTACCTCAACACTGAATTTAGCGGCAAGAGTCTGGTGGCGATTCGGGCGGAGATTCTGGAGCTGATGGGCGAGGAAAAAGCTCTTTACGATCGGCTCCTGAGAAACGCAATTCTACTTTGCGATATGAGTCTCGATGGCGAAGATTCAGCCGGCGGTGGCGTCTACGTAGACGGAGCTTCAAATATTCTCAGCAAGCCCGACTTCGTTGACGTAGACCGGATGCGCGAGCTTTTCCGTACTTTCGAAGCCAAGTCGAGGCTGATCAAGATTCTTAACGAGTGTGTTTCAAGAGAGAGCTATTCGAAAGCCAGCGACGTTCACGTCCTGATCGGACGGGAGCACGCGATCTCTTCAATGCGCAACTGCGCATTGATCACCGCCCCTTACCGGCTCGGGTCAAATGAACTGATCGGGACTCTCGGCGTGGTTGGCCCCATGAGGATTGAGTATTCCCGGATCATGGCTATGGTAAACTACATGGCGCGGCTGATTGAGCGCAGGCTCAATGAAGAAGCGCGAGTGTGATTCCTCGTCCAGAAATATTAGCCGGATCGAAACTACCAGATGGCTCCTGACGAAAAAGAAAATAATGGAAACCGGATCCCGATCAATTTCGTGGATTCCAATGGGGAAACTGACAATAGCGGCAATGGCGCTGACGAATCGCTGGAAAGCGACGACCAAGGGTTGAGCGATAATATGGACGAGGATTTAGATGCCGCAGAAAATGCCCCAGACGTGTTTGAACCTGACCCGCCGCCCTCGCAGTCTACTCCCCAGGCTGACGGCTCTTCAGTTGATCTGGCGCCGCAATCAGGCGGACCTGAAGTAGCCGAGCTGGTCGCGACCCGCGCCGAACTCAAGCGCATTGAAGCTGAAGTCAAAGAACTGAAAGACAGCCTCGCTCGTCGACAGGCTGATTTTGAAAACTATCGCAAGCGAACCGAACGTGAACGGACCGAGACCTACAATCGAGTGGTCGCGGACATCGCCACGAAACTCCTGCCGGTCCTCGACAATCTTAAGAGAGCGTTGGAAACCGAAGCTTCGCTGGAAGCCAGCGAGTCAGATGAGTTCCGGCATTTTCTGAGTGGAGTCGATCTGATTTATAAGCAACTGACCGGGGTGCTGGACGCTCTCGGCGTTAGACCTGTGATCGCCGAAGGCGAGCAGTTTAACCCGCATCTGCATGAGGCAGTGGTGACAGAGGCCAGCGACGAATTTGAACCCGACACCGTGATGCAGGAGATCGTCCGCGGTTTTACCCTCGGGGATAAATTGATTCGGCCGGCGCTGGTAAAGGTCGCAGTCAAAAAGTGATTCGTCTACTCCTGACAAACTAGGAGTTAAATAATAATGGGAAAAGCCATCGGCATAGATTTGGGTACGACAAACTGCTGCGTCTCCGTTCTCGAAGGCGGTGCGGTTCAGATCGTGCCTAACAAGGAAGGCGGCCGCACGACGCCCAGCGTGGTTGGCTTTACCGATAAAGGTGAACGCCTTGTGGGCCAGATCGCGAAGCGCCAGGCCGTGACGAATGCAGCGAATACCGTCTACGCAGTGAAGCGTTTGATCGGTCGCAAATACAACTCAACTGAAGTTCAGCGCATGCGCGAAACGGCGGCCTTCGAGATCGTCGATTCGCCAAATGGCGACGCGCGCGTCCGCGTTCAGGGTCGCAGCTACAGTCCTCCCGAGTTGTCCGGAATATTGTTGCAACGCCTGAAGGCCGCAGCCGAGGATTTTTTGGGTGAACCGGTGACCGAAGCGATCATCACCGTCCCCGCCTACTTCGACGATTCGCAGCGCCAGGCGACGAAAGATGCGGGCAAGATCGCCGGGCTGACCGTTGAGCGAATTATCAATGAGCCGACCGCCGCCGCGCTGGCTTATGGTTTAGGAAAATCCGGAGTCGAACGTCTCGCAGTTTATGATCTTGGCGGCGGTACCTTCGACATCTCGATTCTCGAGATGAGTGACGGTGTGTTTGAAGTGCTTTCAACTTCCGGGAACACTTTCCTGGGTGGCGAAGACATTGATGAAAAGATTATGAACTGGATGGCCGACCAGTTTCTGGCCGATACCGGCATCGACCTGCGACAGGACCGGCTGGCCTTGCAGCGGCTGAAAGAAGTAGCGGAACGGGCCAAGTGTGAACTGTCGTCGACAACGGAAACTAATATTAATCTGCCGTTTATCGCGGCGGACGCTACCGGGCCGAAACACTTCAACAAAGTTTTAACCCGGTCAGAGTTTGAAGACTTGGTTGTCGATTTGATCGAGCAAACCATCGAGCCGTGTGAAAAGGCTTTAAAGGATGCCAAGCTCGAACCGGGTGATATCGACAAAGTTATTCTCGTTGGCGGGCAAACGCGGTCCCCGATTGTCGAACGCACGGTGGAAAAGATTTTTGGCAAGAAAGCATCCGCCGAAATTAATCCTGACGAAGTGGTAGCGATGGGGGCGGCGATCCAGGGCGGTGTGTTAACCGGCGAGGTTAAAGACATCGTTCTGCTTGACGTCCTGCCGCTGAGCCTCGGACTTGAAACGCGCGGTGGACTCTTCACCAAAATCATCGATCGAAACTCGACCATCCCGTTGCGGAACAGCCTGACCTTCACAACCGTGGTCGACAATCAAACGTCAGTCGAAATTCACATCCTGCAGGGCGAGCGTGAAGTGGCTGAAGGAAACCGTTCGCTGGGTAAGTTTGAACTCGTCGGCATTCCGCCGAGTGCGCGCGGCGTTCCGCAGATCGACGTTTCATTTGAAGTTGACTCAAACGGCATCGTCTCAGTTTCCGCTCAGGACAAGTCAACGGGTCGCGAGCAGCAAATGCGAATCACGCCGACGTCCGGCCTGGCGCCCGACGAAATTCAAAACCTGCTTAAAGAAGCGGAGGGTTTCGCCACCGCCGACCGTAACGCGAAGGAGATCGTTGTTTTGCGCAACAAGCTCGATTCGCTGCTGCGCAATACTCAGAAATCGTTTGCTAGTTTTGGCGGCATGCTATCCACAAACGATCAGGAAATTGCCGATCGGTTATTTAAGGAAGCCGAAGTCGCCACCACTTCAGATGATCGCGATGAGATCGCTAAAGCACTGACGTCGCTCGAACGTGTGGCGGCACAACTGACTGCCGCAATGATGAACCCTGCTAGCGAGTCCTCGCCCGGTCACGCTGACAATCCGCCGAGTGAATTTACCAAGTTCTAATAAACAGTAATCAGTATCGAGAGGTTTTTGAAAAGTTTGCATGAGTAAACGAGATTATTACGAGGTGCTGGGCGTTAGTCGAACAGCGACTGACGCGGAATTAAAAAGCGCCTACCGCGCCCTGGCCTTACGCTATCATCCCGACAAAAATCACAACGATCCAAGCGCAGAGGATAAGTTTAAGGAACTCGG
>JANLZV010000465.1:0-3538 GCA_031366425.1 Pyrinomonadaceae bacterium
GGCCTGCAACTTGGAGCCGATGGATCCCTGGATATGCAACGGAGCTTTGCACGCCTCGATTACTTTTCACTACTCCGTGGAATTAATGTGCGAAACAATGTGCAGCGCGGCGTGTCCAACCGGCCAATCGACATGGTAGCCACCCGCATCTCTTCCGAACTCCTGCCCCAACTTGGCGTTGGCCCAATTGATCCCAGCGTGATTTGGGTAAGTGGCGGGGCTGACAAGCAGGCGCTGATAGTGTCTCGCGAAGATGCAAAAGGTGGTGTTAGTTTTCGCTACTTGCCGATCAAGCAACTGCGGCAGGATGACCAGGGACGCGTTCAATTTGAGCCGGCGCCCTGGCAATCCGATCTGCCGCTCCACATTTTCGAAGACGATAAGCTGGCGGTCGTGGGAGATCGCGAAAGATGGCTCAGCGAGTGGCACACAGACACTGAATGGCTGAGGGCTTTACATCAAACGCAGTATTCAAACGGGCTCATCGGATTATTTGAGGAACTCGCCCGACATCGGATTCCGGCCTTGTCACCGGATGAACCGGGTATCTCCTCGGATGAACGGCTCGCGCGACGATTTCTCAGTCGCCAGCGGGAGCTGGTCGAAACCGATCTACTTTTGGTCGCAAATAACCATTGGAATTTTGACGTGCGCGGCTTCAATCCGGGCGGAAATCACGGATCATTCTTTCGCATTTCCACTCACTCGGTGTTTATGTTGGCGGGCGGAGATCAGACCGGCGTGCCGCGCGGTTTAGTCGTCCAAGAGCCATACGACAATCTAAGTTTTATGCCTACGGTGCTAGCGTTAACCGGAAAATTACGCGATGATAACAACCCTATTCCAATTCTGTGGGACAAAGGTTTTCGCCGTTTTCCTGGCCGGGTGGTAAATGAATTTTTACCCCGCCCAGAAATTCGGAAAATCGCCGTTACGGGAGCTCCGGCATTTCCTTGATGACTTCGCAGCCTTCGTCTAACTCCGAAAATGATCTGGCCGAGTGGCCTGAAGATGTCAGCGAGACCGAAGAGTCAGGCGACGACTCCGAAGCCGGCGGGTCAGGCCGATCACGCCGTTCGTTTATCTGGCTGCAAGCAATTGCCTTCCTGCTTGGCCTCGGGCTGCTCGTTTACGTCATAAACCTCGTCGGGATTCAGCCGCTTTTCGATGCGTTACTCCGCATTGGATATGGATTTTTCATCCTGCTCGCTATCAGTGGCCTGCGCCACGTGTTTCGCACCATTGCGATGTATGCGGCGGTCCCGCGTGAACATCGCCGCTTTAATTTCTTTCAAGCGTTTAGCGCGCGTCTCGGCGGCGAGGCGATCAGTTTTCTCACCTTTACTGGTCCCCTGCTCGGCGAAGCCACCAAGGTCGCCTTGTTAAGAAAACGCGTTCCGCTTACTTACGGCGTGCCGGCGCTGGTCGTGGACAATCTTCTCTACAATCTCTCAGTAGTGTTTTTTATTTTGAGTGGTGCGACGGTGATGTTGTTTACCTACAACTTGCCGCCGCTGGTCTATTATTCTTTGCTCGCAATTGCCTTGCTGGCGGCCCTCGGGATTGCCGCAGCGGGTCTCGCTGCCAAGCGGCGCATCATGCTGCTTACCTGGCTAATCGATCGGATGGCCCAGTTGCGCCTGAGTCCGAAAGTGATCTTGAAGCGGCGGCAGCATATTTATCATCTGGAATCCAAGGTTTACGATTTCTACAAACATCATCCCGGCGTTTTCTTTGGCATGATTGCGTGCGACCTGCTGGCCCACGTTTCCAGCGTGGTGGAAGTTTATGTAACGCTGCGGATGTTGGGTTACGCCCCCCACGTGGCCCAGGCTTACATTATTGAGTCACTGACAAAGGTCATCAATTTCATTTTTGCCTTCGTGCCGGGCACAATCGGGGTTTACGAAGGCGGCACCGAGGTGGTGTTGCACACTCTAGGCTTCGCGGCCGCGACCGGCGTGGCACTCGCGCTCGTTCGCAAGGCCGGCACAATATTCTGGACGACGATTGGACTGCTAATATTGACCTGGCGGACGGCGCCCAACGCGTGGCGTCGCCTGCTAGACCGCAGTCCGCATTTGCAGAAACTTATGGATAGCCTCGTACTTTCAAATATTGCGCACCGGCCCGCCCGCACGGCGGTTAGCATCCTCGGCACCGCCGTAGGAGTTTTGCTCATCATCTTTACCGTGGGCCTTGCCCATGGCGTCCTCCATGAACGTGGTAAACGGGAAGCAAACATCGGGGCGGAAATCATGATCCGCTCGGCTGGATCGATTGGGTTTGGCGGCTCGTCCGCTTTTCTACTGCCCGCCTCGCGGGCGAAAGAGGTCGAAGGCATCCCTGGCGTCAGGGCTGCGACTGTGATCGGCCAAGCTCTCGATCGCAGCGATTCAGGTTTTGGCACTCGCCTAATCGATGGCATCGAGTTTGATGATTATGTGCAACTCACCGGACTTAAAATCCGCGAAGGCGCGCCGCTGGGCACCGGCGATCAAGCCATTATGGATCCGGAATGGCAACGAAGCAGGCACGCGGTCGTCGGCGACACGGTCCAACTCTTCGAGCGTCCGTTCAAAATCGTCGGCGTGTATGAACCGCCGGGCGGTGGCCGGCTGAAAATACCGTTGGCCACGATGCAGGAGCAGCAAGGAAGCGAAGGAAATGGTTCGGCGGTGCTCGTGGCTTGTACCGACCCGGCCCGCCAGGAAGAAGTGGCGGCGCTGATCAAGCAACGTTTTCCCGACGATCAGATAATCTTCATGCGTGATCTTCCGGAACTCTACGCGCAGGGCGTGCCGGCGCTAAATGTTTTCATTCGGGTGGTGGTCGGCGTTGCCGCTTCGATCAGTATGCTCGTGATTCTGCTGGCGATGTACACCACGGTGACCGAACGTACGCGCCAAATCGGAATTTTGAAAGCGTTGGGGATGTCGAAACGCGGAATTGCCTGGGTAATTGAACAGGAGGCCATTCTGGTGAGCGTGCTCGGCGTTGCAGTTGGAATTGGATTAACGTTTATTGCCCGATTTTTCATCATGCGCGTAACCGCCCTGACGATTGAGATCGAGCCGCGATGGATTGTCATTTCTTTTTTGGTCGGTTTGGTGGGCGGGAGCATCGGTGCACTCTATCCGGCGTTGCGGGCCGCGCGACAGGACGCCGTCGATGCGCTCAGTTATGAGTAAGAACCAGGAGGTCTCCTTATGAATTGTCCAGTTTGTAAAACCGCACCGTTGACTGCCGAGAACCTGGAATCCACTCTCGAGTCGTTCAGTTGCGCGAATTGTGAAGGCAACTGGATTCCCGGCGCGCAGTATTGGCACTGGCTCGAAAAGCACGGGGCCAACCTTCCCGAAAAAGACGTGGAGACAAATGAACTCCCACTTTCAGAAACCCGCGAGCACCTCGACTGTCCTGAGTGCAAATGGCGGATGGTTAAATACCTGGTTGGACGCGGCACCGGGTTCTCGCTCGATCATTGCCATGGATGCAAAGGGATCTGGTTGGACAAGAACGAATGGGAAGTGCTCAG
>JANLZV010000477.1:0-6426 GCA_031366425.1 Pyrinomonadaceae bacterium
GTTAGGGCCGTGGGTCCCAACCTGGTAATCGCGTTATTAATGGACGGACCACAGTTGCCTTCGCGTTGGCCGGCTCGTTACGCAACGGTATTGGCAGATGACCCAGGATCGTCAGTGCTGACGCTGACCAGTGTGGGGATGGCCGAACTTAGTCGCCCGCCAAACGTACAACGTAATTCCCGAGCGGTGGCGCTTTGGAAGGATGCAAAGAGCGGCGAAGCAGTCAGCATCGAATTGCCACCGAAGATGGAGGGGGTGATATTGAGCCTGTCGCGCAAGCTGGTGAAAGAATACGCGGCGGACGGCCGCGATGATGGAACAGCCACAGGTTATCCGACACTGTCAGGTATCCATTTCGTCAAGAGCGACTCATGACCCTGTCGGTGAGACATTGTTGACAGTGACGATCGAGAATGTTAAAAAAGTGAAGCCTTAGAGGTTCCTGGAAGGAGATTCTAAAGTGAGTACGAACAAGCCATTTACTTTTGCAGACGGCTACGGGTTAGGCCTGATAGCAAAGGATCCCAGGGGGGATTGGACCGGAATAGTCCAGCATCTCAGCGACCATGCACAAAAAATAGCCAATGCCATGATTGATCCAAGTTCCGCCACTCGCGACGTTAAAGGCGCCGCCCAGGAACTGCTGGATATGGCTGACAAGATCAAGAGCCCAATCGACAAGGTCTAACTCAAGACCGCCGTCACTTTAGTTTCCTCACCGCGACCTATAGCGGACTTCCAGCCCGCGCCACTCCAAACGTGTCTTCCAAAATTTGTGCCGCCCCCAGGATTACGTGTTCCTGAGATGGCAAGCCCGCGATCTGCACGCCGATGGGTAGTCCTTCCCTGGAAGTTGCGACCGGAACACAAACAACCGGCAGATCGAAAACATTAAACGATTGCGAATAACTGAACGCGCGAAAAGTGCTGATCGATTGTTCGCCGACCGTCACCTTATGCGCGTCGTGCGGAAAGGCGGGCACGGCGCCCACCGGCGCCAACAGCAAAGGCGACGCTTCCATCCACGCCAACAGCTCCTCGCGCACGCGGTCTCGTTCGAGCCAATCCCTGATGTAGTCGTCGAGAGTGGGCAGCGGCGTGTCGTCGGTAGTGGCGAGCCTCCATTTCACGAAATCCCCGCCTTCGTCCTCATGTCCGGCGTAGACATCGCGCAACTCGACCACCGAAGCTCTCGAAAACATTTTCAACCACAACTCATGACCGCGCTCGATTCCCGGTGGTTGCTCGTGAACCACATTCAAACCTGCAGCGGCCAGCGCCCGCCCCGCCGCTTCAACCGCGTGAGAAGTTTCGTCCGTTACTGGCGCTACCCCATCGTTCGCATACCAGGCCACACTTCGTCCGTTCATCGCTTGACGTAATTCATCCGGGCCACTCGAAAACGTAGCACCCGGTTCAATCCCCGCGAGCACCCGGAAAAGTAATTCAAGATCGGAAACCTGGCGCGCCAACGGGCCAATCACGCCTCCCAGCGAATATGGACCACGCGCAGCGGGAAACTGTCCCTCACCAGGAACTCTCCCGATGGTTGGCCTCAACCCGGCTATCCCGCAGAAGTGTGCTGGAATTCGGATTGACCCGGCAAGATCGGTACCGATCCCGCAGGGTGACATTGCCGCTGCAATAGCGGCTGCTTCGCCGCCACTTGAACCGCCCGGCGTCAGCGTCGAATCGTATGGATTATTGGTGCGGCCAAAGACGGGATTGTCCGCCGTGTAATCCATGGCCATCTCGGCGGTGTTTGTCTTCCCAAGAATAATCGCGCCTGCGGCCTTGAGTCGCATCACCGCCGGCGCATCCTCTTCGGGAACGAAATCCGCGCGCCTTAAGGAACCACTCGTGGTGCGCAATCCGGCCGTGGATATTGTGTCTTTGATCGTGATCGGCAATCCGTGGAGTGGGCCAATCTCGTCGCCCCGCATCAACGCCGCTTCGGCGGCTTCAGCTTGCTTGGTCAGGTCACTAGCAAGCGTAACAATCGCGTTGAGCGCCGGGTTGAGATCGTCGATTCGACGCAGGTAAGCGGCGACCACTTCAACGGGCGACAACCGGCGCGCATGAATTTGCTCGACGAGCTCAGTCGCAGAATGCGAGGTGATTTCAGTCATAGCAGCAGTTTCAAACAAGCTCGATCGGCGCTGCGGTCAAGTTGCAACGCGCGCGTCGAGGTTCCGTCATGCTCTAGTTTTAGCAAACAAACTAGCGCGGCGTTCCTTGTTTGGCTTTTCTAATGGTTCTCCATATAATTTCATTGTTCTGAAAAACCATCATTACAACCTGCGTACGTTTGGACCAAGAGCTCTCAGGCGAAGGTTCAATTCCAAAGGAGCGCGCTTTTGGCGATTCATTTGAGCCGGACCTTTGTCCTGCGCAAACTTCATCAGCTTTCCGGCATCGTTCCACTCGGCCTTTTCGTGTTGGAACACTTCTATACAAATTCGAAGGCCCTCAACGGTGCGGCCGACTTTAACACCGCCGTCAGAGACCTGCAGGCAATTCCCTACATTCTCTTCGTGGAAATCGGTGGAATCTTTATACCGCTCATCTACCACGCCGTCTACGGTCTTGTGATCACGATGGAGGCGCGGCCAAACAATCTGAATTATCCGTACCCCCGAAATTGGTTTTACGTAATTCAGCGGCTGACCGGCATGATCTTGTTTTTCTTTATCGCCTTTCACGTGCTCAACTTCAGGTTCGGCTTAATTCCAGGTTTGAACACGCTCTCGGTGGCCCATGCGCCGGATCAGGCGTTTGAGATTGTCTCGCGCGAGTTTCGCATGATTCCGATCTTCCTCGTTTACCTCGTGGGCATCACGGCCACGGTCTGGCATTTGGCAAATGGGATCTGGTTATTCCTTGTTGATTGGGGAATCACTATCGGCGAACGCGCGCAGAGGCTAACTGGTTATGCCTGCATCGGCTTTGGAATTATTCTCCTGCTCGTAGGGATCAACGCCGCGGTGGCGTTTATCCGGCCCGGTGGACTGCTAGGAGGGATTCTTTAAAGCGATGTCATCCAATGGAATCAAGATCGCAATAGTAGGGGGCGGACTCGCGGGTCTCGCCGCCGCCATGCGCATCGCCGAGAAAGGCCATGCAGTAGATCTCTTCTCCGTCGTGCCCGTAAAGCGCTCGCATTCAGTTTGCGCACAAGGCGGCATCAACGGCGCGGTCAACACGAAAGGCGAAGGCGACTCGACTTGGGAACATTTTGACGACACCGTCTACGGCGGCGACTTTCTAGCCAACCAGCCGCCCGCGAAGGCCATGTGCGAAATGGCTCCGTCGATCATTTATTTATTCGATCGCATGGGCGTCCCTTTCTCGCGCACGCCCGAGGGCATGCTCGACTTTCGTCGTTTTGGAGGCACGAAACATCATCGCACCGCCTTCGCCGGCGCTTCGACCGGCCAGCAGTTGCTCTACGCTTTGGACGAGCAGGTACGCCGTTTTGAGGCTGCAGGAAAGATTCGCAAGTTCGAACATTGGGAGATGGTTTCGCTCGTGCTCGACGACGCGCAGGTCTGTCGTGGTCTGGTCGCCATGAACCTGCAGACGCTGGAACTGAAAGCGTTTCCCGCCGACGCCGTGATGATGGCCACTGGCGGACCAGGCTTAATTTTCGGTAAGTCGACTAATTCGATGGTCTGCACCGGCAGCGCGGTGGCGGCTTGTTATCAGCAGGGTGCGAAATACGCAAACGGTGAATTCATTCAAGTCCACCCAACATCTATTCCCGGCGAAGACAAGTTGCGACTGATGTCTGAGTCGGCGCGCGGAGAGGGCGGACGCGTTTGGGTGCCGCGCAATCCCGACGACAGCCGAACGCCGTCGTCGATTCCGGAAACCGAACGTTGGTATTTCCTCGAAGAGAAGTATCCGGCCTACGGAAATCTAGTGCCGCGCGACATCGCGACCCGAGAGATATTCCAGGTCTGCATTGAAGGCAAAGGTGTCGGACGCGAGAACCAGGTCTTCCTCGACGTCTCGCACATTCCCGCCGAGACCTTGGACCGCAAGCTGGGTGCGATTCTGGAAATTTACGAGATGTTTGTCGGCGACGATCCGCATCACGTGCCCATGCGCATTTTTCCCGGCGTCCACTATTCAATGGGCGGACTTTGGGTCGACTATAACCAGCGCACTAACATTCCCGGCTTGCTCGCCGCGGGCGAATGCGACTATTCGATTCACGGCGCCAACCGTCTCGGCGCCAACTCGCTCGTCAGTTGCGTCTACGGCGGATTCGTCGGCGCGCCCGCCGCGATCGAGTATGCCACCAATATTGAGCGTAACGGCGCTGAGGGTTCGCGCATTTATGACGACGAGCTGAAGCGGCAGCAGGAAATTAACGACGGACTGATCAAGCAGAGCGGCAAGGAAAACCAGTACACTTTGCATCAGGAGATGGGCAAGTGGATGACGGACAACGTGACCGTCGTTCGTTATAACGACAAGCTCAAAGAGACTGACAACAAGCTGCTCGAACTGATGGACCGCTACAAACGCATTTCGATCAACGACTCAAACCTGTGGGCCACCATGGCTCTGCCGCACGCGCGTCACCTGGACAACATGCTCGAGCTCGCGCGCGTGGTCACGCTCGGTGCTTTGAATCGCAATGAATCGCGCGGGGCGCATTACAAGCCCGACTTCCCGGATCGCGACGATGAGAATTTTCTAAAAACTACGATCGCCGAGTATTCAGGCGAGGGTCCGGTGATTTCCTACGAGCCGGTCGACATTTCGCTGATTCCGCCGCGGAAGCGAGACTACAGCAAGGCGAAGAAGGAAACTGCGAAAGCGTGAACTGAAAAATCTTATGTCCACCCACGTACAACCATCGAAGGCCAAACGCATTCCGTCGAAAACCGTAGAGATCCACATCAAGCGTCGCGCGAATCCTGACTCGCCGGCTTACTGGGAGCAGTTTGAGCTTCCCTATCGTCCCAATCTCAACGTCATTTCATGTCTGATGGAAATTCAGGCGAACCCGGTCACCAAACAGGGCAATCCCACCACGCCGCCCGTTTGGCAGATGAATTGTCTCGAACAGGTGTGCGGCATTTGCACGATGGTGATCAATGGCCGCGCGCGGCAATCGTGTTCAGCCCTCGTCGATAATTTGGAACAGCCGATCAAGCTCGAACCGATGCAGAAGTTTCCCAACGTGCGCGATCTCGTGGTCGATCGCTCGCGCATGTTTGACCATCTCAAACAAGTCAACGCCTGGATCGAACTGGACGGTACCCACGATCTCGGCCCCGGCCCACGCATGGACCAGGACGACGTGCAGGAACGCTATTCATATTCGCGTTGCATGACCTGTGGTTGTTGCCTTGAAGCGTGTCCGCAGTATGAAGACGACCATTACATCGGCCCGCAGGCGATTGCCCAGGTGCGTCTTTTCAACATGCATCCCACCGGCGAGATGAGCCGCGACGCGCGCCTCGAAGGAATCATGGGCGAAGACGGAATCGCGAATTGCGGCAACGCACAAAACTGCATCAAAGCCTGCCCGATGGGCATTCCCCTCACTCGCGCGATCTACGAAGAAAACCGCGAGACTGTAGTTCATGGCTTATTTGGCTGGTTGAAAAGGTAGTGAAGCTCGGAGTTCAGGGGCACGTCTGGTGCAGAGGAAAAGCTATTATTTGCGATAAACCCTGCCCAGGGTTCTTTTCATAAATCTTTTTCATGCTTCCTTTTCATTAATGGAGCTTTTCTGTTAGTGTACTTACAAATGCCTTCTCGATTATTTCAATTATCGCTTTGATCAAACCCTAAGCCAACAATCTGGAATTCCTGCAATTCTCTATTTACCAACAGTCTTACCAACAATCACGATCAATCCCGATCATCTTGAAAGGAATCTGAATGAATAACAAAGCTCTGCATTTGATCCGCGAGAAATTCGCCACCCGACGCCGGGTCGCCTTCATCTTCCGAATGATATTTCTTGCGGGCGCATTCGCATCATGCCTTACATTAATGACCAGAGGTCACGGGTCGTACGCTCGATCCAATAAAAACCTGCCGGCCCGAGCGGCTCTGCGCACTCGAAATCCACGGCCGCTTCAGCCGGCAAAAACAGTACTGCCAAATGCGCTGCCGACTGCTGAAGTTGAGTTGACCGCTCCGCCAACGCCCGCGAAGCTCACCGCTCTGAGCCTTACCACGACTTTGACACGCGCCGTCGCCTACGTTTCCAAGTCGACTAAAGCCGCGGACAAAAAGCTGGTCGACGCCAAAAACAAGCGCCAGCAGCCGTTCTTTGCTGCGCTCAAGAAGACCAACAGTAACCTCAAGACGCTCGCCGCGAATGTGAAGAGCAAAGATGACAAGAACTTGTTTAAAACTTTGGCTCGCACCGGGCAGTCCGTTAACGAGTTGGAAGCTGCC
>JANLZV010000486.1:0-3391 GCA_031366425.1 Pyrinomonadaceae bacterium
TGCAGAAGTTTGAGGGAAACCCCGAACATCCGGGATCGCGCGGACGCAACTGTGCTAAGGGTCCGGCGACGCTCAATCAGATTCATGATCCGGACCGAATTCTGTATCCGCTCAAGCGCGCAGGTGAACGCGGCAAAGGAAAATGGGAACGCACTACCTGGGACGAAGCGCTTGACGACATCGCCGCGCGAATTCGCAAAGCGATTATCGAGGAGCGTCGTGACGAGATCATGTATCACGTCGGACGTCCGGGGGAGGACGGCTTCACCGAACGCATTCTGGCCGCCTGGGGGGTTGACGGTCACAACTCGCACACCAACATTTGCTCGTCAGGCAGCCGCCAGGGTTACCAACTTTGGATGGGCCTCGACCGGCCCAGCCCTGATCACGCCAACGCCAAAGTTATCCTCCTGATCAGCGCGCATCTCGAGTCGGGCCATTATTTCAATCCGCACGCGCAACGCGTCATCGACGGTAAGGCCAACGGCGCAAAGTTGATCGTGTTTGACACTCGCCTTTCGCACACAGCCACGCACGCCGATTACTGGGTCGCACCCTATCCCGGCTCCGAAGCGGCGATGGTTCTTGCGATTGCGAATTATCTGATTCAAAACCAACTCTATGATCGCGACTTCGTGCGTCGCTGGTGGAACTGGGAAGAGTATCTCGAACACAGTTCCGAATTTCGAGTTTCAAGTTCCGAGTCCGACAAACTTAAGTTTGTCGAACAGCCGAACCAGGAACATTCTTCCGATGAAAATCGTTTCGAAGAGTTTGAACACATCCTCAAACAGCTTTACGAGGAATACACCTTCGAATTTGCCGCGGCTGAATCCGGTGTCGACGCTCGCGTGATCGAGGAAATTGCCAAACTGGTCGGCACCGCCGGCACACGTTTCTCCAGTCACAATTGGCGCAGCGTTTCGTCGGGAGTCAGCGCCGGTTGGACCACTGCGCGCGCGCTGTTTATGTTGAATGCGTTGCTCGGCGCGGTGGCCACTGAAGGCGGTGTGTTCCCGAATGCCTGGAACAAGTTTGTCCCTAAGCCAATGTACACGCCGCCGCATCCGAGGATGTGGAACGAAACGACCTGGCCTCGGGAGTATCCGCTTTCGATGAACGAGATGTCGTTTCTCCTTCCTCATTTCCTGAAGGACGGCCGCGCCAGGCTCGATGTTTACTTCACGCGCGTTTACAACCCCGTATGGACCAACCCCGACGGCTTCTCATGGATCGAAATGTTGACCGATCCGAATCTAGTCGGGTGCTACATCGCGCTCACGCCGACATGGAATGAAACCGCATACTTCGCCGACTACGTGTTGCCGATGGGCCACGGTTCGGAGCGTCACGATCTTCACTCGTATGAAACACACGACGCGCAGTGGCTGGGCTTTCGCCAACCGGTGAAAAAAGCCGACCGGCAACGCGCGGGCGAAACGATCAACGATACTCGCGAAGTGAATCCCGGCGAGGTTTGGGAAGAAAACGAGTTTTGGCTGGAACTAACGTGGCGCATTGATCCTGACGGCAGCCTCGGCATTCGCCAGTATGCCGAATCAAAAAAGAAACCGGGGACGCGTCTGGGCATTGACGAATACTACGAGTGGATCTTCGACAACTCTGTGCCTGGCCTGCCCGAGAAAGCCGCAGTGGAAAACTTGAGCCCGCTGGAATTTATGCGGCGCTACGGCGCCTTTGAGATCAGCCAAAAAGTCGGCGCCATCTACGACGAGCAAGTGCCGGCGGCCGAACTTGAAGACGTGCGCGAAGATCGTTTTGGCCGAATCTACACGCGCACCGCGAAACCCGCATCGCAAAACATCGTCCCGATTCCGACGCCTGATCCCGATGCCGACGGCCGACGTCTGGTTGGCATCAGGGCCGGCGACGAAATCAAACGCGGCTTTCCGACGCCGAGTGGCAAGTTGGAATTCTATTCGCGCACGCTCGTCGATTGGGGTTGGCCCGAATTCGCGATTCCTAATTACGTTGCGAGTCATGTTCACCCAAGCAATCTCGCCGACGACGAAACGATTCTGATCTCAACCTTCCGATTGCCTGTGCAAATTCACACGCGCAGCGCTAACGCAAAGTGGCTGGATGAAATCGCACACACCAATCCGTTATGGATTCACACGAACCACGCGGCAAAGCTCGATGTGCGCACCGGCGATCTGCTGCGGGTGGAAACTGAGATCGGTTACTACGTCGTGCGCGCGTGGGTGACTGAGGGCATTCGACCCGGGATCGTCGCATGTAGCCATCACATGGGCCGTTGGAAAACAAACGAGCAAGCGGAGCAGGGCCAGCGACAGTTAATGGCTACGGTGAAACTGGACCACGAAGGAACCGAGTGGGGATTGAAACGCGAGAAGGGCGCCGAGCCTTACGCGTCGAGCGATCCGGATACGCTCCGCATCTGGTGGAGCGATGTGGGTGTTCACCAGAACATGACTTTCCCTGTCCATCCGGATCCGATCTCAGGGATGCATTGCTGGCACCAGGCGGTGCGGGTCACCCGCGCTCGCCCGGGCGATAACACGGGAGACGTGTTTGTCGACACGGCGAAGTCGCGCGAGGTTTACAAAAAGTGGCTGGCGATGACCCGACCAGCGGACGCACACTCGCCGGACGGCACTCGCCGGCCCTACTGGATGCTGCGGCCTTTGAAACCCGCGCGCGAGTTCTATAAATTACCCGACAGAGAAACACTTGAACCGGCAGGAGTCGAATGATTGGAGCGCGGGCGACTCGCCCGCAGCGCGAAGAGCAGTTCAACATTTCCAGTACAGAGCGATTTTGGCGCTCGCATTGCGGGCGGGGCGCCCGCGCTCCCGGTGAAACGGATTAACGACGAAGAGTTTTTATGTACTTCAAACAATTCTATCTTGGCTGCCTGGCCCACGCTTCCTACATCATCGGCTCGGACGGCGAAGCGGCGGTTGTGGATCCGCAACGAGACGTCGATCAATACCTTGATGACGCTCGCGCTCACAATCTCAAGATCAAATATGTAATCGAAACGCACTTGCACGCCGATTTCGTTAGCGGTCACCGGGAACTCGCCGCCCGCACGGGCGCTGAAATTGTTTTCGGCGCCAAAGCGGGCGCGACTTTTCCGCATCGCGCCGTGGCGGAAGGTGACGAGCTCAAGCTCGGTGACGTCGTGTTGCGCGTGATGGAAACGCCCGGACACACACCCGAGAGTATTTCTATCCTCGTGATCGATCCTGCCGGTGCCGGGCAACCTCAGAAAGTGTTAACCGGAGACTGTCTATTTGTCGGTGACGTGGGCCGTCCTGATCTGGCTGGTGGAAAGGGTTTTACTGCCCAAGTGATGGCTGGAATGATGTACGACACGCTTCACCAAAAGCTGTTGCAGCTCCCG
>JANLZV010000524.1:0-3710 GCA_031366425.1 Pyrinomonadaceae bacterium
CATGAGGTAAGTCTGATGCCGGCAATGTCGCTGCGCCCCGCGGATGGAATCAATGTGGTGGTAGAGAAACGCGGCTAGCTTATCTTGTCATTCCATGGCGCTCGAGATCCGCGCCCATTCTGCGAGCGTTAAGGTCTCCGCCCTTCGCTGTAGTTCAACCTCGGCCCGACACAACACAATGCTGGCGCCGCCGTGAGCTTTAACAGTCTCCTGCAGCGGCGACGGCCCATGGCGTAAGTTGTTTAAGATCGTCTTGCGTCTTTGGGCGAACCCCGCGCTGACTACTTGCCACAACAATGCTTCGTTTCGTACGTCGGCCGCCACCTGCGGTCGCAGTTTTAAACGCAAGACACTACTCCAAACTTTTGGCGCCGGACGGAAAGCATGCGGCGCCACGTCAAACAATTTCTCTGTCACACAGTAAGCCTGAACAAAAACCGAGAGATAACCTCGTTCAGCGCCGCCCGGCGGGGCAGTGATTCGCTCGCCCACTTCCTTTTGCAACATCAACACCAGTTCCGTTAGACAATGCCTCTGCAGTATCAGTTTTTGCAGAATCGCCGTACCGATGTTGTAAGGAAGATTTGCCACGAGACGAGCCTGCGCTGCGGGCTTGATGATTTGGCAGATGTCGGCTGCGAGGGCGTCGCCCTCAACCAGAGTGAAGTTGTTATTCGCTTCGAATGTTTTTGTGAGAATCGGGATCAGACTGCGATCAAACTCGATAGCGATGAGCCGGCCTGCCTGCTGAACCAGCGGCGCGGTAAGCGCGCCCTGCCCTGGTCCAATTTCTACTATGGTCTCGTCGCTGCGCGGCGCTAAGGCTGTGATGATGCGTTGGATAGTCCGTTGATCGGTGAGAAAGTTTTGACCGAATCGTTTCGAAGGATGGTGAGCAGGCGGAGGAACCTCGAAGTCTTCGTCATTCATCCGGGATTCCTCGCATTCACGCGCCACCCGCCGAAGCAGGTAGTTCTGACCGGCGAATAGGGTAACCAGTGATTTCGATATCTTGTCCTCGCGGAATTATCTGGACGTCGTGCAACTGAAACGCATCAATCAACTTTTCCGCGCCGTCGCCGGCAACTGCATTCGGCGCCTCACGTCCACCGATGATCAGCGGCGCCAGGAAAAACGAAATTTTATTGACGAGTCCCGCGTCCAGAAACTTGCCGGCTACAACGGCGC
Source organism: Pyrinomonadaceae bacterium (assembly GCA_031366425.1). Lineage (GTDB taxonomy): Bacteria > Acidobacteriota > Blastocatellia > Pyrinomonadales > Pyrinomonadaceae > PSRF01. The sequence continues at coordinate 1,189 of JANLZV010000524.1, forward strand.
CGCCCTCAATCAAAACACTTTGCAGTTCACGTTGGCCCAGTTCCAATAAGACGGCGAGCAGATCGCGGGCGTTTGCGTTCTCAGCGTTGCGCACTACTTCGAGTCCGGGAGCAGCTAAGGCGTCGATCTTCTCCGCAGGCGTCGAAGCGCCCGCAAAGACGAGGGTGGGCGTTTCAAATGACGCCTGGGCAAGCTTCGAATCAGGGTTGAGCGTGAGATGTTCATCGAGAACGACACGGACGAGCGGTCGTCGTCGCGCTTCGCCGGAACGATCGGTCAATGACGGATCGTCAGCGAGCGCGGTCCCGGCGCCGATTAAGATCGCATCTGCGTGATGACGAAGATTCTGTACTCGCGCCCTCGATTCAGCGCCGGTAATCCAACGCGAATCTCCGGTCCGCGTCGCAATTTTGCCATCGAGCGATAGCGCCAGCTTGAGATGCACAAACGGCCGGCCGGTACGCATGTAGTGTAAATAGTTTTCGTTAAGCTGATCCGCCTCGCGCGACAATAGTCCAGTGGAGACATCAATCCCTGCCGCCCGCAAATGTGCGAACCCGTTTCCAGAAACTTTTGGGTTTGGATCTTCAGTAGGTACCACTACCCGCCGCACTCCCGCCGCGATCAGGGCGTCGGTGCAAGGGGGTGTACGCCCATGATGCGCATGGGGTTCGAGCGAGACGTAAGCAGTAGCCCCGCGTGCTTTTTGTCCGGCTCCCTCGAGTGCATAAGTTTCCGCATGCTTAATGTCCTCGAAAACGTAAAACCCTTCACCCACAACCTCAGCCCCGCGAGCAATTACACAACCTACTAGAGGCCCAGGGCTTACCTGGCCCACGCCTCGAGCTGCGAGGTCGAGCGCCCGCTGCATCAACTGCCGATCGATGTCGGTCCATTCAGTGCTCGCGGCTGCCGTTGTTGCCACTATTTGTTGCACAGGAGTTAGCAAATCAATTTCGCGCGAATCGCGCGGGTAGATCTTTAGGCGGTCGAGCCTATTCGAACAGTCCGTTAACGTAAAGCTCAGGATCGAAAACTACCAGGTCGTCGACTTTTTCACCGATGCCTACATAACGAATCGGTAAGCCCAGCTCGTTTGAAATCGCGACTGCGATTCCGCCTTTCGCAGTCCCGTCGAGCTTCGTCAATACAATGCCGGTAACTCCGGCAACTTTGAGAAACTGCCGCGCCTGCTCAAGTCCGTTCTGGCCGGTGATGGCATCAACCACTAACAACGTCTCGTGAGGCGCACCTGCGACTTCCCGCGCAGCCACACGCTTCATCTTCTCAAGCTCAGCCATCAGATTCGACTTGTTGTGTAGACGTCCGGCCGTATCCACGATTAACACATCAGATCCACGCGCCTTTGCGGCCTTCAAGGAATCGTAAAGCACAGCCGCGGGATCGGTTCCCTGTTTCTGTTGGATCAAGGGTACTCCGGTGCGTTCAGCCCATATTGCCAGTTGGTCGGAGGCGGCCGCACGAAAGGTATCGGCGGCGCAAATCAAAACATCATTGCCTTCGGCTTTGATCCGTTGGGCCAACTTGCCAATCGTGGTGGTCTTACCAACTCCGTTGACCCCGACGACCATCATCACATATGGCGCTACGCTTTCGGCGACGCTCGTTTCGGAAGCAACGCCTTGTTTTTCAGACTGTCGCAGAATGCTCAACAACTCATTCTTGATCGCCTGCTTCAGTGCCGGAAGATCATTGATCTGTTTCCGGGCCACTCCGCGTCGCACAGTCTCCAAAATGTGCTGGGTGGTGACAACGCCGATGTCCGCTCCGATCAATGCCTCTTCAAGCTCATCAAGCAAATTCTCGTCGATCTGTTTGAGATTCTGAAAGACCGAGTCTAATCGATCGGAAAGCGATTCCCGGGTAGCGGAAACAGCCCGCCGAAATCGTGCCGAGAATTCCTGTTCGAGTGCGGCTTCCTGCGCCTGGAGTTCTTCGATTGATAGATTCAGACCCAGAACTGAAGTCGCAAACGGAGAACGCGTCGGTACAGCGGCGACAGGTTTAGCGCGAATTTCAGGTCGAACGGTTGCCGGTTGCGAGCGTGGTTGGACGGACGAGCCTTTCTCAAACGGCTTATCACTCGGGATTGGGGTCGGCCCGCCGCCGGCCACTACCGCGTCGATCGCTTCCGCACGAGCCACCGGAATGACCCGCGTCACCGGCTCTTCGCGAACCGGAGCTTCCAGTGGCCCAGTGGTCTCCTTTTCGACTACGGCAGCCGCTGGCTCGCCGGGGAGCTCGGTAAGCGGTTCATTTAGTCGGAGCGAGACAAACTGATCGCCGCTCTTTCGTTTCCAGAAAAGCCCCATAGGTTCAATCCATCAAAAAATGCGTTAGTGGCGTAAATACCCCGTGCCCATCCTCAGACGATTAGCCCGAGCATCGCAATTCCAACTGGCACCACCCAACTACCGCACTACTGAAAATAGCTGCAGATCGCGGAAATGATGATTATATGCGCAACAGCCGCGTCCTCACAAAAAGGGCGCGGCTACGGT
>JANLZV010000540.1:0-5900 GCA_031366425.1 Pyrinomonadaceae bacterium
TCCTAATCATGTCCGGCCCGCATCCGACCCGATCGCTCACGAAACAAGGCAGACCACAAGCCATCGCTTCATTCACCACCAGACCCCATGTCTCGCCGCCGTCAGATGGCAAGACAAGGGCGTCAGCGGCAACGTAGGCCGCCGTCATTTCGGTTTGGTTCAGGAATCCCGCAAACCTGATTGGTAGCCTCTCTTTCCTGACTAACTCTTCGGCCGCCGCTCGCAGAGGCCCATCGCCGACCATTAACCCTTCAACTCTAATTCCGCGTGACGCCGCGCTCCCAATTGCGTTCACAAAATCCAGCGGTCTCTTCTTTTCAATAAATTTGCCGGCGAAAAGAAAAACTACGGCCGTCTCGGTTAGCCCCCACTGCGCGCGAAGCTGGTCGCGTTGCGAACTCAGACGTTTGGACTCGCTTTGGAAATAATCAGTATCAACCACGTGTGGAACAATGAAGAGGCGCTCCGGCGCCGCGCCGTAATGAAGAAAATAATCGCTCGACCACTTCCCTACCGGTAGGCAGGCGTCGAGCTTGGAAATAAACCACGAATAGAGCGGCCGCTTGGCCAGGCGTTTTGCCAGAGGGCGATCTGTGTGCAGGTGCGAGTCGCTGCGAACCATCACCGGCGTCTTCGTCTTCCAGCAAGCGCGCATCGTTTGCCAGGCGCTCTTGTAGTGCCAGCCGTTGATCATCACAGCGTCAAAGCGTTCGCGCGCGAGTATGCCCTTAATCTCCGGAGTGTCGAGCCCGCGGAATCCGGCAATCCCTGGCTGCTTCGCAACATTTCGGAGGAAGCGATGGGAATAACCTTCAAACAATGAAACGTCCCACTCGAAGTCAACCGCAAATCCCGCCGCTGCTTGCTCCTGCGCAGTTGCCTGGTGACAGTAGAGAACCTGCAGTTCAAGCTTCGGATTTTTTTCCAGAGCTCGAAACCACGGGGCGTGGTATTGGATAGGATGTGAATCAATGATCGCGACTCTATACGACACTGTAAATCGGGCGCCAAGCTCGGGCGCGTCGTTCCTGCTACTACAGTTACCTACTTAGCCAGACAAACCGACCCGCAGACCAGCTCGATCATTTGGGCTTGCGAAAGCAAAAGCAAACAACCGGATCTGCGACCGCGAAGCGCTTTTCGTCGGCTTCAAAGGATTCAAGCGATACCGGGTTCGGAGTTAGGACGCAGGAGTCGACCAGGTCCCATCCCGCAAAGAAAGCACCAGCCTGTACGTAAGCGAAACGCCGGTGGGCGTTGAACTCGTTCAGGTCCGATCCTGCAGGAACGCTATAAACAACTATTCCACCTGGCGCAACAACTCGCGATATTTCAGCGACCGCTTGTAGGGTTCCGAGGGGAGCAAGAGGATCGCCGTAGCGTCCTAGTCCGATGTGTTCCAGAACGCACATCGTTGTAACGCAGGGAACCGAGTTGTCACGGAAAGGCAAGTCTAGTAGCGTTCCACAGATTGGGTGGAAGTTTTCCAACTGAGCTTTGATAGGTCGATAGTCTACGGAAATGCACTTTGCGAACTGCGATAAAACCCCGAGCAGTAGCACGGTTGAACCCAGGTCGACAAACCACTCAGGACTTTCCCTAAACACTTGTCTTGCCGCCCAGCAGTCCTGGTAAAAATAGTAGGAGTGAGCGGTTTGAACCGGGATGTCGTCGACCAGACACGGATACAGCCTGAGTTTCGAATTCTTGCCCGTGGCCGCCAATTCCATCTTTCGATACGAGCGCAGTTGGGACAAATATTTGGGAATTCTTCCGACCAGCAAAGGTTTAAACAGAATCTGCTGCAGAGCCCCAAGACTGACGTGATCGCGAATCTGCGACAAAGTTTTCAAAGCCTTTAGTCTGTGAAACCTATTTACTTCGACGCTTCGACTTCCGAGAAGGAGAATTTCTGCCGACGCGGTGTTGTCTGCTTTCCTGTCGAGCGACCAAAGATTGTTTCCACTTGACGCAGAAAACTTTCAGGCGGGTCGACCGGATCGAAGCCACCGACATAACAATTCTTCTCAGTCCTCAAGTTAAACCAATCAAAGCCGCGAGAGGGATGAGCGATACTCGGCATTTGACCGAGGAAAGCTGCCCAGGCACTGAAAGAACTGCCCGCCGATGCAACTAACACCTCGCTCCTAGCTAATACGAGTAGATCACTAATTGCTGAGCCTGTACGTACAAGCGAGACGTTTTCCTCAGCGAGTAAGTCTTCTAATTCGTCCTCCCTGCCGTCTGAAACCATAATCGCTGGAACCGGATGACCGGCGGCTGCGCGAATCGCTCTCAAGCATTGCAAGTACCACGAGTGTGCCACTCTTTGATGAGGATTATCAGGGTCGGAATCAGCGACCACGAAATCTCCCATGCGAACATGCATGCCGATGGGCACATGTTTGATTTGCTTAACCGCGTCTCTCCACTTCGGTTTGGTGATGGCGTGGAGTTGCGCATTTAGAAATTCATGCCAACCATTAAGCTGACGGAATCGATCCCGCTCACCGGTAAACACCTTGATCACGGACTTGCCGTTACTGTTTCCGGCGAACTCGCGTATTTCGTCATCCTCATGCTCCCACCGCGATGAAAGTTTGACGAATAACCTTGTCATGCTGGTCAATTCGTCGGGGCCTGCCTTAAAGAGATCAGTATAAAGTCGAAGATCCGATTCCCGCCTGAGGAGGGGACCAATCCGCAGTTGTGCCCAAGTCGGGTGGAGCATGGCAGCGTTATTCTTGAAGGAAAACACGCGGCAGCGTGCCCATGGAAACAGACGGTTGCCCAAACCTGCCTTGGGTAATATCGCGTGACAATACAACATCTTAATCGCGCTTCACTGAAACATCGTTCAGGCGAGCTTCTCACCTACTAAACCGAAGGCTCCGCCCGATCGCAGTTGCCGCCCGTGTGGAAGCATCCGCAAGAGCGCCGGGGCTCCGAGCGCTGACAAGGCGGCGACTCGCAGACGCCTGCTTCGTATTCTGTATGCCTGTGCGGCAAGTGAATTTGCTGCGGCCGCATCAGCGCTTACGCGCAGGTGCAAGTTCGCTTTCAGATTGTTCCACGAAGCCGGTTCAAAGATTGGTTCACTGCATGTAAATCCAGTTCGCGTCAGGACAAGAATGAGACTATCAGGAGTCCATTTGCCAACATGATTCGGCGGCATGTCATGACAGCCGGTCACCCGCTCTTGCTGAATCATCGCGTCGCCGTCAGGCACTGTAACTACCAGCCGGCCACCAGGCGCCAACACTTCGCGACATTGCCTGAGCACCGTGTCGAATTCCGCGATGTGTTCAAGCACCTGGAAAAGAGTGACGACCTGGAACGTGCCGGCATGAAGCTGCACCGCGTCCGACAACTCTTGAAATACCTCGATCCCGATGGCTTTTAGTTCGCGCCGCGTCAGTTCGCTACCCTCAACCCCGTACCTCTGCCAGCTATCGGGTAGTCCGCGTAAAAACATTCCTACACCAGCGCCGATATCGAGCACCTTCCCTCCTGAGAATTTCGCTAGTGCTTCCCGAACGGCTACGTCGTAATCCCAACGCCACGTTGGGTAGTCCCTTTGTTCATGAAGGATGCGATAGAACTCTTCATCGCCGCCGACGAATGGATGTCCGAAACCAAAGCCACACCTAGCGCAGCGTAAGATCACACATTCCTCACCTTGCCAGAGACGCCGGATACACTTGACGAGTCGCTCATGACGATCCCCATCGCGACCAGGAGGACAAAAGTGCGTAGCGGCCTGTTCCACTGTGTAGCGGTAAAGCGGCAGGCCGGCGCAACGGGCCAAACACACCGGGCAATTGATCTCTTCTCCGGTCATCTCCGAACCTAAATTGTTCTCTGCGACTTCGACGACAGATTTTGACATCGAATGACTACCTTTGGACTGCCGCGTCAAAGGTCTTAGCTAAACGACCCGCAAGGGCCCGGGTAGTGTAGGGTTCAAACGCTTCCCAACGCGTTTGCGAGGCGTAGGGTTCACGTAGCAATTCCTCAAGTTGAAGCGAAATAGTGCGCGTATGGGCCATCGGTTTCTTCTTCTCGTTGAAGCTGACCACTCTTCCGGCGTTAACGTCGTTTAGAATCGTTATGACGCTGCTGTCTTCATGGAAAACTGCCAACAGCGGACGTTCAGCCAACACGTAAGGGAAAACTTTAGACGCCGTGTAGTGGGGTTCGGCGGAGCCGAGCAGGATGAGCGCCTGCGAATCAAGCATTATTTGTAACGAGTCGAGATAGGGAACCCGCTGCGGATGTTCGCGTATCCAGTCCTCAAAGCCGCAGGAGCGCGCGACGGCTGTAACCCGAAATGGATCGGAGCCATTGGTCGAGTAAGTGGTACCGATGAAATGAAACACTACTCTTTCAAAAACGCCGGGACTCCGCTCGAGGCCCTCGCGAAAAGCCGCAAACACAGCGCGAAGGGTTTGCTCCATAGATTCGACATAGGCGCCGACAGAGCAAACATGAATCTTTCCATCCTGCGCATCAAAGATCGAATTTTGCCGCGGGTGCTGTCGCAGGTATTCAAAATCCCCGGCTTCGGCGCCGTAAGGGATTTCCGTGGCGTCGCTCTTGGAAAGCCATTCATACCTCTCAACCACCTGGTCAGTGGTGCCGTGGGAAACTCCCGTAATATGTCGGGCCCGCCTTAGCGAGAATGGTTCCAGGCAACGGGACAACGCATAGGACAACAGCCACTTCGGCGGGCGCTGCTCTTGGGGGAGCTTCCAGTAGTAGTCGCTGACCCAGGGATCGATGTAATCCACGACGTAAGGAATGCCAAAGCGCAGGTTTGCCAGTCTTCCCAGGACCATCGGTACAGACGGTGGAACCGGAATGAAAATCAGATCAATGCTCTTCTCTTTTTGCAATCGTGACAGCGCGCGCCAATGATGCGCTAAAGTACGGATACCAATATCACCAATCCCAAGCTTCCTCATGAATGAAGCGGTGAGCGCGCGCGTGCGAACAACTTGAAGCCAACTCGGAAGCAGTTGTTCATTTTCAGTATCAATCTCCGACTCGTAATAATCCGGCAGCGTGGTAAGCACGATCGGCTCCCAGCCAAATTGGGGCAGATACTTGGCAAAGAATCTAATTCGCGTCGCTGGAGGCAAACTGCTGGGGGAAAAGTCAGCGCCAATAATTAATACTCGCTTCATTGTGCAGCTAACTGAATCCTTTGTTAGCTACTCCTGCCAAAGTTGAACCACGACGCTATCAAGCTACCGAGACTAAACGTCAGCAGACGGCCGCCATAAAGCCAGTAGGTCAGACAAGAGACTCGGGCCGCAAACATCAGCTTGTCGTCTTTGCCGCGGATGGTTTGCCGCTGTAGCCGGTAAGGACTTGTGCCTATCTTGTTCGGTCCTGGATCAATTGTCAGCGCACAGGCGTAACCGGCCGACGCGACTCTCCCAACTGAGATTCCCGAGTAGGAGCCGTTTGGATACGCAAGAGCGGGCATTACTCTATTGACCTTGCTACGTAAGTCATCGAGAGACTTCCGGAGTTCGTAATCAATCGCCTCAGGCTTGAGGCTTGTGAGCGACGGATGCGAGCAGGTATGCGAGCCAAAATCAAAAACATCATGCTGATCGAGGGCCTTTACTTCATTCCATGAGAGACGTTGTTTTTGGTCGTGCGCGGATTCCGGATCAACATCTTCCTGCCTCATCAGGCCGGTTACGAGAAACAGCGTCGCCGGCAGATCTTGATCGAGAAGCATTGGGGCGCATTCCAGAAAATTTCTGTATCCGTCATCAAAAGTAAGCACAACCGAATAGTTTGGCAGTTGTCTTCCTTCGGCATTGGCCGCGAGAAACTCGCGCAATGAGATCACCTGGTAATGCCGTTTAAGGTAAGCCATCTGTGAA
>JANLZV010000546.1:0-3314 GCA_031366425.1 Pyrinomonadaceae bacterium
TGGAGTGTGGCCGATCTCTCTTTGCAATCGGATATGTGGCTTGGTAATCAGGGACGCCTAACGAGTCCGATGGCGCTGCGTCCGGGCGCGACCCACTATGAAGAGATTACCTGGGACGAGGCGTTCGAATTGATTGCCGCTGAGTTGAACTCGCTGGCCCATCCCGACGAAGCAGTCTTTTATACGTCCGGACGGACGAGTAACGAGGCTGCGTTTCTGTATCAGCTTTTTGTCAGGCAATTTGGTACTAACAATCTGCCCGACTGCTCAAACATGTGTCACGAATCCAGCGGATCCGCGCTGGGCGAAACGATCGGCGTGGGCAAGGGCACCGTCACGCTCGAAGACTTCGATCTCGCTACGGCGATCTTTGTAATCGGGCAAAATCCTGGGACCAATCATCCGCGCATGTTGAGTGCTCTGGAGCGAGCCAAGAAAAATGGTTGCAAGCTCGTTCATATCAATCCGCTTCCCGAGATTGGCATGACGAACTTTAAGCATCCCCAGGATGTGTTAGGACTGCTGGGTAAGGGTGGAATGCTCGCGGATCTTTTTCTGCAAGTGCGGATCAATGGCGACGTAGCTCTGCTCCAGGGAATTATGAAGGCGGTGTTGGCTCACGAAGATCGTTTCCCAGAGACGGTGTTGGACCATCAATTCATTGAAACTTATACCAGCGGCTTTGCGGAACTCGTCACCAGCCTTCACGCCGTTGGTTGGCACGAGATCGTGGAGCAGTCTGGAATTTCCATCGAGCAAATCGAGGAAGCTGCGAAAATCTTTATCGAGTCGGAACGCACGATTTTCTGTTGGGCCATGGGCTTGACGCAGCACAAAAACGCCGTGGCAAACATTCAGGAGATCGTAAATCTGATGTTGATGCGCGGCCAGATTGGCAAACCCGGCGCGGGCCTATGTCCGGTCCGAGGCCATAGCAACGTGCAGGGCGATCGCACGATGGGAATTTGGGAAAGGCCCCCCGAGGCGTTTCTTGACCGGCTCGCGCGGGAATTTGATTTCGAGCCGCCACGCGCTCACGGTTACGACACGGTCCAATCTATCCAGGCGATGCACTCCGGCAAAGCGCGCGTGTTTTTTGCGATGGGCGGCAACTTCCTTTCGGCCACTCCCGATACTGAATATACCGCCGCCGCGTTACGCCGCTGCCGGCTTACCGCGCACGTCTCAACCAAACTCAATCGCGCGCATCTTATTACCGGCGAACAGGCGTTGATTCTCCCCTGTCTCGGCCGGACCGAGATTGATGCGCAAGCGTCTGGCCCACAATTCGTTACCACCGAAAATTCCATGGCGGTGGTGCAGGCATCGCGCGGGAGATTACGGCCCGCATCCGATCAGCTTTTGAGCGAGCCTGCAATCGTCGCGCGGCTCGCCAGCGCCACACTCAACCAGCGTTCCCAGGTAAATTGGGAAAAGCTGGTGACTGATTACGATCGCATCCGCGATCACATCGAGCGCGTGGTGTCTGGGTTCGAAAACTACAACGCCCGGGTGCGCCGGCCCGGCGGGTTCAGCTTGCCGAGTGCGCCGCGTGAGCGCGTCTTCAACACGCCGAGCGGACGCGCGATGTTTACGACCCATCCCTTGCCGCTTCACGAACTTCTACCCGGTCAGTTTTTGATGATGACCATTCGAAGCCACGATCAATTCAACACGTCAATTTACAGTCTCGACGATCGATATCGCGGGGTTTACCACGGGCGGCGCGTGGTGTTTTTGAATCTCGAAGATATGCGAGAAGCTGGTTTAGAGTCTGGGCAACTGGTCGACTTAACTAGTCACTTCGAGGGCGAAGAGCGCGTGGCCCAACGTTTCGTCGTAGTGCCCTACAGCATTCCGCGCCGTTGCGCAGCGACCTATTTTCCTGAGACCAATGTCCTCGTGCCGGTGAGAAGCGTGGCGGACAAGAGCAACACGCCGGTTTCAAAATCTGTCGTGATTAGCCTTCGAGCTTCCGTTGCAGAACGGCCCGCGAACCAATGACATTTCAATTAGCACCAAAAGATACCGAGTCGAAGGCTGAGCGGTACGCGCACCTCGCGTTGCAGCTTCGTAGTCTTTTGGAGGGCGAAAACGATTTCATCGCTAACGCGGCAAACTGTGCTTCGCTCTTGTTCCACTCTTTGCCGGATTTGAATTGGGCCGGTTTCTATCTTTTGAGAAACGGCGAGCTCGTGTTGGGCCCGTTTCAGGGTGAACCCGCTTGCGTGCGCATCGCGATCGGCAAAGGTGTCTGCGGAACTGCGGCGGAGATCAGACAGACTGTGGTTGTGAGTGATGTCCACGAGTTTCCGGGTCACATTGCCTGCGACAGTAAATCGAATTCAGAGATCGTTGTCCCGCTAATCAGGCATCAGGAACTGATTGGCGTGCTGGATTTGGACAGTCCGTCGCTCGCGAGATTCGACGACGAGGACGCCCAGGGTCTCAATGAGGTGGCAAAAATTTTCGTCGAGTCGATAGTTTAGTTTGATGGTTGTCAGAGTGCGTTAGTGATAAACCTCGGGGGACGCAAATGATTACGATTCGTAAAGCTGCAGAGCGTGGCCATTTTGATTTCGGTTGGCTCAATACCTACCACACATTTTCTTTCGGCGATTACTACGACCCGAAAAATATGGGCTTTCGCAGTCTGCGGGTAATTAACGAAGACGTGGTACATGCCGGCCGCGGATTCCCTCGTCACGGCCACCGCGACATGGAGATTTTTACCTACATCCTGAGCGGCGCGTTACAGCATCGCGATAGTATGGGCAATGGATCGATCATTCGGCCAGGCGATGTGCAGCGCATGAGCGCAGGCACCGGCGTTACGCATAGCGAGTCAAATCCGTCCAGCGATGAGGCGGTGCACCTGTTGCAGATTTGGATTTTGCCTGCTCGGGAGGGAATCGAACCGGACTATGAAGAAAAGAAGTTTCCCGACGAAGAGAAGCACAATCAGTTGCGATTAATCATTTCGCCTGAAGGCGACGATGGGTCGGTCAGGATTAACCAGGATGCGCGCGTCTATGCCTCGTTGTTAGAGCCGGGTGTCGAAGTGGCCCATGGATTAGCAGACGGCCGTCATGCGTGGTTGCAGGTTGCCGCGGGCTCGATTGCGGTGAACGGAAATGAGTTGACGCAGGGCGATGGCGTAGCCGTCAGTGATGAGCGAACGATCACTATTGCAGCCAGCGAGCCGGCAGAGTTACTGCTTTTTGATCTGAACTGAGACAGCAGAAGCCCGACCGTCAGGGAGGGGCGCAAGGCTTGTGACCGAGAATAAAGCCGGGGCCGCCCTTAACGGGGGG
>JANLZV010000548.1:0-3175 GCA_031366425.1 Pyrinomonadaceae bacterium
GCAGTTGCTGGCCGAACTCGAAGAGAGTTTTGCGAGTGTACTGTTAGTGGGCCATAACCCGGGGATGATCGAGTTACTCGAGTTGCTGACGCGCGAAAGCGCGAGCATGTCGCCCGCCGCGCTCGCAAAGATCGATTTCAAAAGTTGTCAGTGGCGCGACGCGTTGGCAGAGGAGGGTGAACTGGACTGGCTGGTGGGGCCAAAGGATCTTGAGCTGGATTAGGCTGGCTTCTGATACCAGTCATCGCTAGTGCAGAACCGCGAGCGGTAGCGAGCGGATGCTAAACGCATCTTGAGCGTACTAAAGGCAACTTGAGCAAAGCATCCCTTCGCTACCGCTCCGGGTTCTGTATCAATCATCTCTTGTGATCGCGCGGCCTGTGGTGGCACTGTGGGAACCTTGAAACAAACCGGAGCACCTCAGGGAAAAATATCGCGAACCTTCAACGACTTTTTCGATTCGGAAAAGTCGGGCGGCTTCCTGCTTTTGATCTGCACAGTTCTTTCGCTTCTGCTCGCTAATTCGAGTTTTGGTGCGGGCTATCTGAGCCTTTGGCAGGTCCACCTCGCGGGCTTGAGCGTCGAGCATTGGATCAACGACGGACTAATGGCGGTTTTCTTTTTGCTGATTGGTCTCGAACTCGAGCGCGAGCTTTATAACGGAGAACTTTCTAATTTTAAAAACGCATTGCTCCCGATTTTTGCGGCCCTCGGCGGTATTTGTTTCCCGGCAGCGATCCACTTCTTTCTAAATTCGGGGTTGCCCACCAGGCCTGGAGTGGGGATTCCGATGGCCACCGACATCGCGTTTGCTCTTGGGGTGCTCGCGCTGCTGGGCAAACGCGTCCCAGTGTCGCTTAAAGTTTTTCTAACTGCGCTCGCTGTGATGGACGACCTCGGTGCGATCATTGTGATCGCCGTCTTTTACACGGCGCAAGTTGCCGCTCTTTACCTCGTCGGGGCAATTGTAGTTTTTAGTTTACTCCTGACTTTGAATCGTTATTTTAAGGTGAGCTCGCTTGGGCCGTATCTGTTGGGTGGCGCTTTGATGTGGTTCCTAATGTGGAAGTCTGGGGTCCACGCAACCATTGCCGGGGTCCTGCTCGCCTTCTCAATTCCGTTTTCCGCGAAGCAAGATGACGCAAAATCGCCATCACACCGGCTGGAACAGTTCTTACAAAGGCCGGTAGCTTTTCTCATCCTGCCAATTTTCGCTTTGGCGAATACGGCGATTGTCGTGGGATCGAATTGGAAATCAAACTTAGCCAGTGAAAATAGTTTGGGCATCATGATTGGATTGGTCTTGGGAAAGCCATTCGGAATTGTGCTCTTGAGTTTTGCAGTGGTGGCGATTGGGATTTGCCGTCTGCCGCGGGACTTGAATTGGCGGCATGTCCTCGGTGGCGGGCTTTTGGGCGGCATCGGATTCACCATGTCGATTTTCATCACAAACCTGGCGTTTGCGGGAAACTCCGAGATGATCGCTGCTTCAAAGGTAGCGATCTTAGTGGCTTCCTTTACTGCAGGCACAATCGGATTTCTTTGGCTGAGGTTTTTCGCGGACCCTCCGCGTCGAGGCAGTTGGTGATTCAGTAAAAAAAAAGGCCGCTCGAATTGAGCGGCCCCACTTGCTGATTTATCCCGCGCGCGATTCGACGTAGCCCATCGATACATCTCTCTCGTATCCTCCACGGATCTCTGGCGAACCTGCGCCTGGCTATCATGAAATAATCTTGACATCGGTTAACTCTTCCCATAGTCTGCCGACGCTCTTAGGTCTGGTTCTCGCGCTACTCAACTCCCACGTGGAAATTGGCCCAAGCATCACGGAAAGAGGCGCCGTCAGTTCGCTCGCGTTCTCCGGTTGAATTGCTCACAAGCCGATTCATCGTTTTACGTTTTCACTAAGCTGTCAGCTCATTGATTCAAGTCCAACCGTTACTCATAGGTTGGTCCTACCAAAAAGGAGAAGCAATGCCCGATCTCAGCATCCTAAACGTCCTAATCGCCATGGTCATCGTGATTCTGGTTTTAAGTCTGGTCGTGCAATCGATTCAGACGGTGGTGAAGAAAGCCTTAAAACTCAAATCGCGCCAAATTCTTCATTCACTCGAAGACCTCTTTGAGACGATTGCTGATAGACCCACAACGGCGCCCGACCCAAACACAAAGACTGCCCAGCAGTTAGTCGCCGATGTCACCAACCGTTTGAAGGAGATGGGCCGCAAGAGTATTTTCGGCAAACCCATGCTCGACTCGCTTGCCAAGGGCGATCTGCTGAAAGTGCTCACACGTGTGCGTGCCGAAGATTTACTTCCCGGCGCGGTCGGAAACTTCCAGGCTGTGCTCGCGGGCATCAATGAATTGAAAGATGAGATAGCCGAGATCGAGACGAACTTGTTGCGTGGCGAAGCGAGTGCGAAGTTCGCGGCCATGCAAGGCTCAATCATGCCGCTGCTTCACGACCTCGAGGCTCTCGCGAGTGGCGGCAATATTGATCCGGCTGTGTTCTTCGGAGACCTTTACCGGTTGCGGCAGATCAGGGCGTCGGAAGTTTTGCAAATTCTCGGTGAAGTTCAGGAATCCGTAAGCGCTGACGTAGGAACACTGCAAGAGTCCGAAGCTGCGGCTCAGCAGGCACTCGCGGGTGCCCAGCGAGCGAACAATGAAGCCGAGATCGCGGCCGCGACCGAGCGCGAGAAGGAAGCGAACGGCAGGTTGACGGCGGTGAAGACGGTCGATTCGGGTCTAAAAAATATAGCGGGCAAAATCACAGCCTTGTCCACGGCATTCGACGCGGCCTTCGCGCCGCTGTTCGCGCGGCTTGAGCAAGTCGAAGTTTGGTACGACACAGTGATGCAAGGCTTCGAAGAGCGCTACAACCGGCACATGAGAACGGCGGGAATTGTTATCTCGATTATCGTAGTCGTGTTGCTCAACGCAAACTTCTTCAGCGTTTACCGCGCGCTTCAGTCTGACACTGCAAAGACTGAAATGCTGGTGGACAATTTTCAGAAGAACCCGGGGATCTTAAAGGGCGAGACGCAAGCACCAGCCGTGGCTCCGGCTACATCGGCTCCAGCCGGCACTCCCGGCGGTACGGCGTCAGCTTCACCTGTTCCCACCCAAAGCCCGGTAGAAGTCCAGGACATTCAGAAAGAGGTTGCGCGGATGA
>JANLZV010000549.1:0-4920 GCA_031366425.1 Pyrinomonadaceae bacterium
TTTCTTCCACGGTTTCGTCGCGTAGAGTGCCTTCCGAAGAACGATATTCAATTCTGAGCGTCACCGAACGCTTGCCTGCCGGAATATTTTTTCCTTCATACGTTCCCACGAGCTGAGCGCCGGAGTAGTCCTGCACGCGTTCTGAGTCGGCCGTCTGGACTAGCTGAGTGAAGACGACATCGCGGCCGACCAGCAACGTGACATCGCGAACGACCGAAGGATAGCGAGGCAACGGACGGTATTGGGCCTGACGCACGGCGGAATCCAGTAATGAGGACAAGTCTAACTCGGCAAGATAAACTGCCTGCCGCAACTTCAGCGAACCGCCGATCGCTTCAGAGAGCCGGCCAATGGTCCCAATAGCGATGCCACCAGGGAGAAGGATCTGAGCGGCTTGTCCTTCGCGTAAGTGTTTCACAGTCGCGATTTCAAAACTGAGCGGACCAAGACTCATCGCGTCAACCGCAGCCTCTAGCCCGCCCTTCAAATCGTAAAAATCCACCTCGCGCGTTGCTTGGGCGAGGCCTTCCTCAACCGCGCCCCCGAGCGCAATCAAGGCCAGGGCTTCTCGCTCCAACGGCAGTTCCGCAGCGGACTCGCTCGGCGACGATTCCGCGAAAACACGCCCAATTTCATATAAACGGACATCGCGGCGGCCGTGATTCAGGTTATGCCGGACCGACTCAAGCAAGCCCGGCAAGAGGGTCGGGCGCATCCGGGTCACGCCTTCGAGAATGGGATTGTTTAGCGTGACGAAAGAGTCAGCGTCAGATGCCGGTCGCAATTCGGAAATCGACTGAAACAGCTGATCGTGGACCACATCAATGAAACTGAAGTTGATTGCCTCATCGAACCCGAGGTTTCTTAAAGTAGTCCGTAGCGCGCGGCGCTTTGTCTCTGAAGGTTGATACTCGCCAGACATATTGGATGGCGGCAGCTCAGACAGAATCCGATCGTATCCAACGTGTCGAGCGATTTCTTCAATCAAGTCCTCTTCAACGCCCACATCCACTCGCCAGGTCGGCACGGCAAACTCCCAAGTGTCAGCCGTCAGATCTTCCGCTTGATCCACGCCTTTGGTCGAAACAAAACCAAGGGCCAGGAGGATTTGCATCATTTCTGCGCGATCGACCCGCAGCGAGGTGAAACCTTCCACGCGGTCAGGACGAAACTGAACAACGCGTGCCGCTTTCGGATCGGGCCAGACATCGATCGCGTCTTCCGCTGCGACTCCGCCGGCGATCTCGCAAATGAGTTCCACGCAGCGCGTCTGCGCATTCAACGCGTTTTGGCAATCAGCGCCGCGCTCGAATCGACGCGAGGCTTCCGTATCCATCCCAAGACGGCGGGCTGTGCGTCGAACTGAATCAGGATTGAAATAAGCGCTTTCAATCAGCACTTCGGTAGTGCGCTCGGAAATTTCCGAATTGAGGCCGCCCATGATGCCGGCGAGGGCCACGGGTCGTTCGGCATCCGCGATCACGAGTGTGTCGGCTGTCAGCTCTCGGTCGATGCCGTCAAGCGTCTTTAGTTTTTCATCGGCTCGCGCGCGTCTCACCAAGATTCTTGGTCCGGCCAGTTGCGCCAGATCAAATGCATGGAGCGGTTGGCCCAGTTCATGGAGCACGTAGTTGGTGATGTCTGCGACGTTATTGATCGGACGCTGTCCGATCTCTGACAAACGCTTCGCAAGCCATTCAGGCGAGGGCCCAATTTTGACTCCACGGACTATTCGCGCAGTGTAACGTGGACACAATACTGTGTCCTCGATTTCGACGGCGGCGAAGTCCGATGCTTTGCCCTCAGTCTTAATGACTTTAGCCGTTGGACTTTGGACTCTGGACTTCTCTATTACCGAAACTTCGCGAGCAATGCCTATGTGCGACAAACAATCGGGCCGGTTTGAAGGCACTTCGACGTCGAGCACCGAGTCGCCGGCGATTTCTTCGACCGCGTCAATCGCGAGGCCGACCATGGTAAGTCGCTCCCGCAATTCAGCTGGTGTCAGAGCCGTATTGGTCAGCTCGCGGAGCCATTTGTAACTAATCAACATCGGTAATCAGTCAGCAGTCGTCAGTCGTCGGTCTTCAGTCGTCAGTCGGCACTAATCAAACTGTTCCAGAAACCGCACGTCATTTTCGAATAGCAGACGAATGTCGTCGAGGCCATACATCAGGGCGCACATCCGATCGATGCCGAGTCCAAAAGCGAAGCCCGAATAAATCTCCGGATCCACGCCGGCGGCGCGCAGCACATTTGGATGGACCATGCCCGAACCGCCAAGTTCAATCCAGCCCGAACCCTTGCAAATGCGACAGCCCGCGCCGCCACATTTGAAACAGCTGAAATCGAATTCCGCGCTGGGTTCGGTAAACGGAAAATACGAAGGCCGAAAACGCGTGGTCGTGCCCGGACCAAACATGCGGCGCAGAAATTCTGCCACCGTGCCCTTGAGATGGG
Organism: Pyrinomonadaceae bacterium; assembly: GCA_031366425.1. Lineage (GTDB taxonomy): Bacteria > Acidobacteriota > Blastocatellia > Pyrinomonadales > Pyrinomonadaceae > PSRF01. Next base: position 2,461 of record JANLZV010000549.1, read on the forward strand.
CCATGCTGATTCCGCGATCGACACATAATCCCTCGACCTGGAAAAACATCGGGTTGTGCGTTGGGTCAGGAGTGTCCCGCCGAAAGACTCGCCCAGGCGCGATCATTTTCAGCGGTGCGCCGCGGCGTTGCATGGCGTGAATCTGAACCGTGGAAGTCTGGGAACGAAGCGCAAATCCTTCGGTCGTGTAAAAGGTATCCTGAGTTCCGCGCGCGGGATGCGTCTCGGGAATATTAAGCGCCTCGAAATTATAGAAGTCAGTCTCGATTTCCCGGCCATCTTCGATCGCGTAACCGAGTCCCACGAAAATGTCTTCAATGCGCTGGCGCACGATGGTGACAGGATGCAGATGTCCGCGCCGCGGACGACGCCCGGGCAGGCTGACATCAAGGCGATCTCGCTGTATCCGCGCCAGCTGAATCGCACTGTTGAGCGACGCCTCGGCGCGCTCAAGCTGGCCGGTTATCTCAGCTTCGCTTTGTTGCACCAACTGTCCGAAGCCGGCGCGCTCGTCTGCGGCAACTCGGCCGATGGCCTTCTTGCTCGCGGCCAGCTGGCTCTTCTTGCCTAGGTGGCGCGTGCGCAGTTCGCCCAGCGCGCGCTGCTCTGCCTCCGCCTGCTCGAGGTTTAACTCCGGAGCGCGCGCCGCATCGTCCGCGAAGACGGCAAAGCGCTCGAACTCTTGCTCGAACGCTTTTCGTGCCGCGGCGACTGTATCCTTAGGATCCTGTTCGCTCTTGTTCTCTGCCATCGCTGGAATTGACCCGCACCTTACGCTGCGGCTTTTTCGTTTTTCGTCTCCAACGCGTTCTTCGCCTGCACCGTGACTTCCTTGAAAGCCTCCGGTTGATTCACGGCCAGATCGGCCAAAACCTTGCGATCCAGCTCAACCCCGGCGAGCTTGAGACCGTGCATCAACTGCGAATAGTTGAGTCCATTCAACCTGGCGGCGGCGCCGATGCGCACGATCCACAGGCTGCGAAAATTGCGCTTCTTGAGCTTGCGGCCCGTGTAGGCGAAATTCAGACCACGCTCGACCGATTCTTTAGCCGAGCGATAGAGCTTCGACTTAGTGCCGCGATAACCCTTCGCCAGCTTCAATATCTTCTTGCGCCGTTCGAGGCGCTTATTTCCACGTTTTGCCCTGGGCATTTTTCAATCCTCCACTTTCAGAGGGATGAGGGCTGAGGGACGACGGATGAAAATCGCTTCATCCCTCCTCCTTCATCCCTCATCCCTTGTTTCTAGTCTCTTCCGTACGGCAACATTTTCGCCACGCGCTCCTGGTCCGACTTTGACACCAGAGCATCGATGTCCAACAGACGCTTACGCTTGTTGGTCTTCTTGGTAAGAATATGCCGCGCGTGCGAATGACCGCGCTTAATCTTCCCAGTCGCAGTCAAGCGAAAACGCTTTGCCGCACCTTTATGTGTTTTTAACTTTGGCATAACTAACTCCCTCTAATCATTTTCGATTCTCGATTCTCAATCGCCAATTCCCTTTGGGCCCACTATGGCCACCCGCTAACGCAGGTGGTTCTGACAACAGCTCATCGTCGGCACACTGCTAACTGCCAGCTGCTTACGACTTATCAGGCTCGAGCGCGGCTGGTTGCGGCGCGGTTGGTGCCGGCGCGGTTGGTTGCGAAGCGGCTGGTTGCGGCGCAGGCTGTTGTTTCGCCTTCGGCGTTTTGTGACGCTTCGGTCCCAGAATTATGAACATCTGGTTCCCTTCCATCCGCGGTCTCGCTTCCACTTCACCGACGTCGATCAGATCTTTTTCCAACTTTTCCAGAATCCGCGCGCCCAACTCGCGATGTGTCATCTCGCGGCCGCGAAACCAGATCGTCGCCTTTACCTTGTCGCCGCCCTCCAGCCACTCACGAGCGTGCTTCATCCGGTAGTCGTAATCGTGATCGTCGGTACCCGGACGAAACTTAACTTCCTTAACGGTAATGGTGACCTGGTTTTTCTTCGCCTCGTTTGCCTTCTTCTTGGCTTCGTACTGATATTTTCCGAAGTCAGTGATCTTACAAACCGGCGGGTCAGCGGTGGCTGCGACCTCCACCAGATCCAACCCCTTCTCTCGCGCAGCGCGAATCGCGTCGCGAATATCCATCACCCCGAGTTGTTCACCTTCGTCGCCGATTACGCGAACCTGGGGAACACGAATTCTGTCGTTAGTACGGGCGATCGGCATGCGCCGGTTGTCCGGACGCGGACCGCGACCTCTAAAGCCTGTAGCTATTGCTGCACCTCCTGAAGTAAAAGTTCTGAGTTTGGGGTTTCCAGTTTCGAGTTAAGCCAACTCGAAACTCTGAACCCGAAACTCGAAACTACGCGTTAGTAAACGCACGCTGCTCGATGAGCTTGCGCGCCATTTCAACGAAGTCGCTGATGGACATCACGCCGATGTCACCCTTTAATCGTTCACGCACTGCTACGGTTCCCTGCTCCAACT